>JAYTKL010000022.1:0-24518 GCA_043730305.1 Deinococcales bacterium
GACGGAGAAAGTTTTCAATGTCGTTTGTGGTTGTCGCTTTACTTCTGGGCATGTGAAATAGTGTGACACACAAGAAAATGATTTAGTTGGAGTATATGAGGGCAAATGCGCCCCTACAAATTATTTAATTGCTGAAATACGCCCGGTACACCGCCGCACCCACCGCGTTAAAATCGCCCAGCAGTTGCTCGAGGCTGGGGTTTTCAAGGTCTAGAATCTGGTCTATGTGCGCGTACTCGAGTTTCGCGGCGAGCCAGCCAACTTCGCGCAGGGCGTCGGGTTTGCCGCTGCGGTTGGCTTGGGCAATCACTTCGAGGGCAGCACACAAGGTTTCGGCGCAGTACCTGACGCTACGCGGAAAGTCTGGTTCGAGCAGCAAAAATTCGGCAATGCCGCGCGGTTCGAGGCGGGCTTTGCTTTTGCGGTAAGCCTCGTAAGCGCTGGCGGTTTTCAGGACTGCCATCCAACGGTGATTCTCTAAAGCTTCGGCGACGGCTTGTTCGCCCGTGTTTTTGTAACGCACTTGCAGGAGTCGCAAGAGCGCATCGCCGCGCTCGAGGTGTTGTCCTGCCTGCAAAAATTGCCAGCCTTGATCGCGGGGCAATGTGGCGAAGGCAATTCCGAAAAACAAGTGGCTGGCATCGCGCACGGTCACGCAGTATTGGTGTAGTTCGTCGTTGGGTAAAACATGTTCTGTGCCAAAGCAAAGTTTGTGGTAGGCGCTGTTGATGCACTCCCACATTTCGCTCGAGATTCGGTCGCGTAGGGCGCGGGCGTTCTCGCGGGCTTGGGCAATGCAGCTTCGGATGCTCGAGGGGTTGCTAAGGTCAAATGCCAACCAGTTTGGGACGTTTCTGGCATCGGCACGGTAACCTTTGGCTTTGAATTCATCTTGTGATCCGGTGATTGCTAACAGGGGAGACCATTGCTGCGTGAACAAGCCTGCCCCCTCGAGCGTGGCGTAATAGTTCACGTCCAAAAGGCGGGCGATGTTTTCGGCGCGTTCGATGTACCGCGCGATCCAGAAAAGGTTTTCGGCAACTCGAGAGAGCATTAATCATCACCGCCAGTGTTTTGCGATTGACCCTGAGATTGGCTTTGCGATTGATTTTGTCCAGACTGTGCTTCCTCGAGTACCCAGGTGTCTTTGCTACCGCCGCCTTGGCTGGAATTGACGACCAGACTGCCGCGCTTTAATGCCACGCGGGTTAAACCGCCTGGTACAATCGTGATTTTTTCACCGACCAAAATATATGGGCGCAAGTCCACGTGGCAGGGTTCAAACTGTCCAGTGTCGGGGTAATACGTTGGGTGTCTCGAGAGGGGAACAGTCGGTTGTCCAATGTAATTGCGCGGGTTGGCGGTTACTTTTTTCATGAACTCGGTAATCTCGGCTTTGCTCGAGGCAGTACCAACCAACATGCCGTAACCGCCCGCCTCACCGACGGCTTTGATTACCAGTTTTTCAGGACTCGAGACCATCTCAGCAAGCCCTTCTTTGTCCCAACCCAAGAGTGTTGGCACGTTGGGCAGTATTGGACGCTCGGACAGGTAATACTCGATCATTTTTGGCACGTAAGCGTAAATCGCCTTGTCGTCCGCCACGCCAGCCCCTATCGCGTTTGCCAGCGCCACGCGACCGCTGCGGTACGCCTCGAGCAAGCCTGGAACGCCGAGGCTCGAGTCGGGATTGAATGCCAGCGGGTCGAGGTAATCGTCGTCAACGCGGCGGTAAATCACATCCACCTGTTCGCGCCCGCTGGTGGTGCGCATCCAAACCTTACCGTCCGAGACAAATAAATCCCTGCCTTCGACCAATTCCACGCCCATTTGCTGCGCTAAAAACGCATGTTCAAAATAGGCGCTGTTGTACATGCCAGGGGTCAGGACAACAATGGTTGGTTCTTCAACGTTCCTGGGTGCAAGAGATCGCAGCAACTCGAGCAAGACGGTGGTGTAATGCTGGACTGGGCGCACGCCCTGGTCTTTGAACAGGCTTGGCAGGGTGCGGGTCATGGCGACCCGATTTGCCAGCAGGTAACTGACGCCCGACGGGGTGCGCAAATTGTCCACGAGCACCATGTACGTGCCGTTTTCGTCTCGAATCAAATCCGAGCCAACAACATGCGTGTACAGACCGTGCGGCAGGTTGACACCGTGGACTTCACGGCGGAAATGACTGGCGGAAAGCACCAATTCTCTTGGCACAACGCCATCGTTTAAAATCTCACCCTTGCCGTAAACATCGCGCAAAAATGCGTTCAAGGCAAGCACGCGCTGCGTCAAACCTTTCTCGATATGCGCCCATTCCTGCGCGGGAATAATGCGCGGCACTGGATCAAACGGAAAGGTGCGTTCTGTGCCTTCGGTATCGCCGTAAACGGTAAAGGTAATGCCTTGATTGCGGAAGCTTAAATCGGACAGCGTCCTTCGGCGTTCAAATTCTTTGCGCCCCAAAGCTTCAAGTCGCTCGAGCACTTTTGCGTAATGTGCTCGAGGAGTGCCGTCAGGTTCAAACATTTCATCGAAGAACCCGTTTGGTGCGTAACCGTTAAAAATACCCTCGTTCCCCATGAATAAGTATACAGAGCCAATTCCAAGCTGGCAAGGGTTCTGGCAAGGGCGCAGCAAGCTTCTCTTGGTCTCAAGACGCACCTTCGGGCGAGACCGCTTGACCATAAAAATGCACCTCACGGGCATGGTCGCAGCGCCCCTACATGCTACGCTTTACAGCACAGGCTTTAACCCTACCTTGAGGTTATGGTTTTGGGATTAAATTTTTTGCCTCGAGCGTCAAAGCCCTGTACTTGCTGCCCGCATCTTTACCCAAAAAAACCACAATGTTGTTCGCGCCCTCAGGGTAACGGTACGGCGTGCTGACGCTGACGCCAAGCACCTGAGCGTAAAATTCGGCGCTTGGCGCGTCGCCCCAGGCGCGTCGCATGATCTGTGTGGGTGTGCTGGCAGGCTCGAGGGTGATGACGTTGGCACTGAGCCAACCTTTGCGTTCCAGGTAATTTGCCATCGCCTCGCCCAAGCCAGCAATACCGCTTTGGTTGACCACCGTCGGAGCGCTGGTCGGCAATACCAGGTCGCTCGAGGTTGGTGTTTGGGTCAAGACCGTCTCGAGTTTGACTTTGATTTCCTCGTCGTTGGGAATCAGGTACGACCCGGCAATGATTTGTTGCCCGACCACGTTGTTTTCGGTGGTTGGCAGGGTGTCAAAATGTGGGGTCAAACCCCTGGCGGAAGCCAGCATTTTTTGCACCAAATCTGGGGTCACGTTGGTCACGACATCGTTTTGCAATCCGCTAATCAAAGTTGGCAGCAAACCAAACGCGGCTGGGCTTTTGATTTTGGAAAGCAATTGTCCAATCACCGCTTTTTGCCTATCCATACGGGCATAATCGTTGCCGACACCTTTGCGAAACCGCAGGTATTCCACGGTTTTTTTGCCGTTTAGATGGCTGTTGCCCGCAGGAATGTCAATGTAAAGGTTGGCGGCGCGGTCGGTGTAATTCATGGCTTCGGGCAAATTCACGTCCACGCCACCCAAGGCATCGATCACTTTTTGTACCAGTTCGACATTAAACAGCACGTAATAATCAACGCCCACGCCAAGCAACGATTCCGTCGAGGCTTTCAGTTGCGCCACGCCGCCTTGCAAGTACGGTTCTTCCGCGCCAGGGTCTTTTAAAGATGTAAACCCAGCCTCGAGCATCGCCGCGTCGCCACCATGAGAGAAACTGGCGTTCATTTTGTGATAACCGAATTTGTCCCTGACCAGCGTGTCCCTCGGAATCGAGATCACATCCATGCGACCCGGTTGAACCCGCACGAACAACATCGAATCGGTGCGCCCGTTGTAGCGTTCCGCGCCCTCGCACGGTATGGCTTCCAAACCGCTCGGACCAAAACCTGGGGTGCAGTACGAGATGTCACGCCCGGCAATAATCATGTTGAAGGTCGGCACGTCGCCGCTCGGCGTGTACCAGTTGGGTGTTGCCAGGCTGCGTTTTTCGGGTTTGGCTTCGACAATGTAATACGACGCCAGGCTTAAAATGGCTGCCATCAGCCCACCAACTTGAAAAGCCCGACGCCAACTCATGCGTTTCTCGAGCAGTAAAATAATTTAGTATTGAATGTCAACATGCTTTTCTCTCAATTTCTCGAGCATCTGCCCAATACCAGGATAATTTAGGATATGAGCTTGCGGTGATAGCCGTTGCGGTGATAGTTCAGTCACCACACTCGAGGTCATCAGGAATTTGCCCCTCGAGTTTTAAGCGCTCATAGGCTGCCAGGGTGCGTGGGTGAACGGGTACACCCTTTTTTTGCAGGTACGTGACCTTGCAAGCCACCGCTTCGGCAAAGGCTTTGGGTAAATCTTGAAATGCCAATTCCCGAATGTGGTGGTTGACGCCGCGCCCTGGTTCAGTGACATCGGCAACGTACAGGCACATGCTCAATAACTTGTCTTCCCTGGGGGCGGTGGTGTGGTCTTCGACCGCGTCCAGAATCTCGGTGTCGTTAAAGCCGTAAGCTTCCAAGATTGCCCGTCCAGCCCGCCCATGAACCGCCAGAGGGTGCGCGGCATCCATCTCGGATTCTGGAGGCGCAAGACGCAGCAATTCCTCGCCTGGTAAATCCCTGGCGATGTCATGAAGCACTCCTGCCAGGTAGGCTTTAAATTCGTGCAAACCGTTGGAGTGCGCAATGTCTTTGGAGAGTGCCGCAACCCGCAGAACATGTTCAAACCGTTCGGGTTTGACCATGCCTCGCACCCGCTCGAGCCAGAATTGAACGGTGTCCGAACCCGCAATATCAGTTTCGGTAAAGTTGGTGCTGGGAGATGAACTGCTTGACACTTTTTGGGACGAGGTACTCAATCGGTGCTCCTTGGGCAATCCGAGCACGCACAATCGTGCTCGAGGCGTTCACACCCAGCCAATGAAGCTCGAGTGTCCCTGCTGGCAGGGCTTGTAAAGTATACGGCGCAATCCCTGATTTTGGTTCAGTAACAGTTAAAGAAACACTTCTGGAATCTTCACGATCTGCGACCACCAAGGTTGCCAGGCGCAAAATGGTTTCGGGTTCAAACCATTGCTGAAGTGACAATGCAGCGTCACGACCGGTCAGCAAGAAAATCTGGCTCTCAGGCTCGAGGTCATGAAGTCGCTCGAGGGTCTGGGCGGTGTAATGCGGACCTGGGAAGTCAATCTCGAGGCGTGTGGCTTCCAAGAGCGGGTACTCGAGCGCGGCACGGCGTACCATCTCAAAGCGCTGTTCAGGGCTGGCGATTGGGGTTTTGTGCGGCGGGTTGCCAGTCGGGGAAAGCAGCACCTTGTCCAAGCCCAGTTGATAACCAAATTCGATGGCAGCCCCCAAATGACCCCAGTGAATTGGGTCGAAGCTACCACCGTAAAAGCCAATTTTGCGCTTTGGGTCAAAAATTTACCGCACCGCCTTCAACTCATCTCCTCGAGCCTCGAAATACTGCCCTTCATCGGTGCGCACATCCACTGTTCCTTTTAGCGGGTTGAGCTTCACGACCTTGCCCACCAGACTCGAGTCGTTGTGGCTGCACACTTTTGCCCCCTTGCGTGGCAAATCTTTTAACAGTTCTATGTACATGTCGTGCTCGTACTGCAAGCAGCACAGCAAACGCCCGCAAGGACCAGAAATTTTTTCTGGATTTAACGGCAACTGCTGATCCCTGGACATCCGAATCGTGACAGGCGTGAATTCCTGCAAGTGCTGACTCGAGCAATTTTCCGTGCCGCACACGCCCAGCACACCCATGATCCGTGCTTGATCCCGAGCGCCGACCGCATGAAAATGAATTTGAGCACTGGTTTTGGTATTCAAATCCTGTACCAAACCACGTAACTCAATGCGTTCCTCGCTCGAGTAACTGACGGTTAAACTCGTGCCGTCCAGCGTGATCTCGACACAGATAATTTTGACGTTCAAACGGCGCTCTCTGGCTTTGGCACGCAAAAACCATTTCAGGTCGCCCGCTTCCACCTCGAGCTTCGCGTGTTCCGCCAGGTCTTCGGGCGTGGCGACGCGTTCGATGCGCCCCGCCGTGACCGCTTGCGGGCTGTTGTCCTTGGTGCGAACCGTGGCGACTTCCAAACCTCGTCTGGATTGCACCACCACGCGGGTATCGATGGCAATTTCCAGCAATGGATTCTCGAACGCGTACAATTTTGGTCCGTTGTCAAAACGAATCCCTTGGGTTGTCATGAATTACTCCAGTTCATGGGTTCAGTTTACATCTCGAGGGACGACAGAAAAGTTACGGGCGTCCGAATCGCTTTCTCGAGCAAGGGCTTATACTCCCGTTCCCGAATTTCAAACGCGCCAAAACGCGCCAGGTGCGGGTTTTGAATTTGCGCATCAAACAGCAGAAAACCTCGAGCGCGAAGGTGTTTGACCAGGCGCACCATTGCGACCTTAGAGGCTTCAGGCACGGCATAAAACATGGTTTCGCCAATAAACGCGCCGCCAATCACAATGCCCAAAATGCCCGCCGCCAGTTCGCCACCCAACCAGGTTTCAAAACTAAAAGCAAAACCGGCACGGTGTAACTCGAGGTAAATCTGTTTTAATTCTGGGGTGATCCAGGTCTCGGGACGGGCGGCACAACCGTTCACCACGCCAATAAAATCAGAATTGATGCGGGTTTCAAAGCGTCCAGAATTTAAAACGCGGCGCAAACTGGTCGGCACGTGAAAACGTTCATCCAGGGGAATCAGCGCATGGCGGCGGCTCGAGTACCAGCCCAAACCCTCGCCGTTGTCCATCAAAAAATAACCTTCAGAATATGCTTGAATGATGGTACTCACATCAAGCATGAAGCTTTAATTCTTCTGGCAGGATTGACACACGCCATGAAATTCGACTTTGGTTTTTTGGACTTTAAAACCGCGCAAAGCCTTTGAAGCAACCCCGTTCAAATCTGGAAGCTCGAGCATCACGTCAAAAACATCAAAGCACGAACCACAGATAAAATGATAATGCCCGTCTAGGCGTGCATCGTAACGCGTGGCTTGACCAGGTTGTTGAATCCGAATCAAATGCCCTTCCAGCGCCAGTGCCTCGAGCGACCGGTAAACCGTCCCGAGTGAAATGTTCGGTACGGTTTCACGTACCGCTTCAAACACACGGGCAGCATCAGGATGCTCTCTGGAGGTTTGCACCACCTCGAGCACGGCTTGACGTTGACGGGTAAAACGAATGATTGCCATAAGACCTCGAGACTACCGAGAATCGGAGTATACCCAAGTTTGAGTCAGGTTTTCAATGTAAAGTTCCAATTCGATCTCAGTGACCCGCGACACAGCCGTTTTGCAATTCAAGGACTATGCTCGAAACAAGTTAAAGCTCGAACATTCTTGGAGGTTTTCATGCGAAAAAGACTGGCGTTTTTGAGTGTCTCGAGCGTTCTGGTTCTGGCTGGTTTAACAACTCAAAGCACGGCTCAAACTGCTTTCGTGGACGTACCAAGTTGCCACTGGGCAACGGAAGCCATCAATCAAATCTCTGGTGAGACTTCGGTGACTCCAGCCCAAAACGCCAACACCGCCGCAAATGCCTTCAGACAAGTCTTTGAAGGCATGAAATGCGCCGATCCAAACTGGACGTTGCAGTTCATTCAAAACGCCCCAGAATCGCTTCGCGCCCTGATCGCTGGCGACCCCCTGAAGGGCTTCAACCTCGCCAACGTGACCGCCACCGTCTCGAGCAACACCGCCAAAGTGAATTTTAAACTCAACATCACCCTCAAAAATGGGTTGAACGTCGCCAGGACAGGCAACGCTCAACTGGTGGCAGACAAAAAAACGGCTTGGAAGGTTGCGTACTCGAGCCTCAGCGCTTTAAACCTGCCAGTCTTTCCAAAATAACTACAGCCTTGTGGTGACAGCCATAAATTTAATGTTTGAACCTTCAAAACCGTCACTGCTGACCGAAACAAATACCACCAAGCTCGAGTTGTAAACAAAAACGCTGTGCATTCTATAATCAGCCGCGCACCGTCTCGAGCTTGGTAGTTTGGTATCGTTTTGCAAGACCCTGCTGGTTTTTCCCGTCAGCGTGATTTTTAAAAGTTGCGGCGCGTGACCATCACAGTCCGTCTCTGCGCCGCCGTCCCGCATCGAAAGCTCGAGGCGGTATGGGTTTCCCTTGGCGTTAAACTCGAGCGTGTTGTCCATTACAGCGCCCTGAGCGCCACCCAAAGCACCCGCCACAAAACGACCCTGGTTGCCCGTTTGAATCCCGTACTTTTTGAACATCGGCGCAGCTTTGGTCATCACTGCCGCCCGCACCGCTGCCGTGCTCGAGTTATCGGTTTGGGTGTCCACCTTAGAACTGGCGACCAAAGCATTCTTGGCAACGTCAATCACATCAATGCCCGCGTACGGAAAACCAGTTCCGTCACCGATTGCGGCTTGACCAAACGCCAGATACGCGCCGTTCTTTGAGAAACCAATCAAATCAAAATGCGCAATGTCGCCCGCTTGAGCCAAAGACAGACCAAGAAAGCCGATCAACAAGAATTTTTTCACCCCAAAAGCATAACGCGAGTTTGATACGTGAAGCGGTCAAGCTTGGTACGCTAGAGCCTATGGAAATTCGAGAATACACCCGAAAAGACCGCCTGGCGTGTCTGCGGGTGCTCGATTCCAACATTCCAGGCTTTTTTAAACCCGAAGCTCGAGACGACTTCACCGATTATCTCGACGAAATTGACAGCCCGGGTCATACATTTTTTGTGCTCGAGAATTACAGCAAGCACTTGATCGCCTGTGGTGGAGTCTACATTTTCCCAGGCGCTGTTCTTGCCAGTTTGCATTGGGGCATGGTCGCTCGAGCCTACCACCGCACCGGAATTGGCAGAGCCTTGCTCGAGTACCGCCTGAACTGGTTGCGCGAAACCGCAATTGTTCGCACCGTCATGCTGAACACGCCCCCAGCCGCGAGCGGTTTTTTTGAACAATATGGTTTTGCATTTGAAACCAACATCGAAAACCCCAACGGTACTGGCTTTCAACAACTCGAAATGCGTTTGAAACTGTACCCATGACCCTGACCGAGCACCGAAAAATCATGCTCAAACGGGTATTGAAAATGCAACTCGAGCATCCGCAACCCGAAAGTTTTGAGTCTTTGATTGCGTGGTTGAAAATGAAACTCGAGAAGCGGGTGAAAGCCAAAAAGAAAATTCAGTCAATCAACTGACGTTTCCGCAAAAAACGTAAAAACTCAACTGGGGTCAACACGACCGCTTCAGCCACCAAGCCCAACTCGAGAACTCCAATGTTATCACTGCTGACTAAAGCATTGGCTTCGCCGCGTTCAGTAATAGCGATTAAGAAATTGTCTTTCGGGTCTTTTGAATCTCTCGAGTTTCGGTTGCCCTTAATGTACAAACCGTCAGAATGCAATTGATTGACCAACGCACCAATCCGATTGCGTTTCAAACGCTTTTTTAGACGCGGGTACGCACAAACCAATTTGATTTCCTCGAGCAACTCGAAGTTGTACAACACCACAAAAGCCCGATGTTCCCAAGCCCGAATGATTTCGCCACACAAACCATTTGGGTGAAGCATCGCACTGATAAACACGTTCGTATCCAAAACAACTTTTAACACTAACGACGAGCAGCCCGCACAGCACGTTGCGCTTCCAGTGCCAACATCAAACCATCTTCCTCGGACAAATCATGATTTACAGGATCATCCTCGAGAATTGCCCGAAAATTATCGGCTCGACGCTCGAGTTCGACCAGCGCTTGTTCAATCACGTCCGCTTGAGAGGTTTTTAAACTGCTTTGAAGTTTTTCGATACGTCTGAGCGCATCTTTTGACAATGCGATTTCCATAACCAGATTGTACACGATTGACTCAGATTTCAATGTGGTGTGCCTTTATGCACTGGTGCTAAACTTGCGGCATGGGAATAACGCCCGAGCAAATGATTTTAGATGCCGCGAACGCAAACGTTCGCCTCGAGTTTGTGCGAGGCATTCCACTGTGGGAAGCCAGTCCAGTCGCAGGGCATCAACTCGAGATTTTCCGAATTCAGAACAGCATCAAACCAACAGATGATTCTCGAGCTTGTGCCTGTACGCACCTTTCAGACACGCTTTTCAAGTTTGGCGAAGGTTCACTCAAACGCCCTGACATTGCGATTCTCTGCCAGGAACTAAAACCCGAACAACTTTACAGTGCCCTCGAGATTGTTCCCGAAGCCGTGGTTGAAGTGATCTCCGAAGGTTATGAGTACAAAGACCTGGAGGTTGCCCCCAGTTTTTACCTTGGCTTGGGCGTGAAAGACGTTTTGATTCTCGAGCCACGCACAAAAATCGTGTATCACCACCGTAAAGACAGCAAAACACGGCTCGAGTCACCTGTAAAATTGAAGCTCGAGTGTGGTTGTGAAATTGAGGTTTGAACAATCGGATATGTTTAAGCCATGCTTAATTTAAAGAAATCTCCTCGCATAATAAATCTAACTCTTTGTTTGTATTTAAGCTTGAGAATAAGTAATCTTCATCTGAAAATGCTACCAGGTAATCAAGATTTTCGTTAGTTAAATAAGTATTATCTATTCTCAATAGCGCATCTAGATACTTATAGAGTTTTTCGCTATTCTCAAAAATAAAAATCTCTTTTTCATAGATTTCTATAAGCAAAAAAATCTCTTTCTTATTTTTGAGAATTTCTACTACTGATTGTTCAATGTTTTCACATTGAACAGACGGAATCCCATCAAAATAGCCCCAGTAAAGACGATTTTGCAATCTTGGAAGCCTTGGGGCAAATTTTGCCAAAAACTTTTGACGAAATTCATGAGCCAAATTACCAGAAACACTTTTGGGATGGTAATCGATTTTTTCGAATACAGATTCCATTTCTTCACGAAGAATCATCAAATTACTCCCCTTGTTTATGACTTTAAAAAAGAATCTCGAGTCTCAAATGGAAACTCAAGATTCCTAAATTTTACCTCAATTCACAGTTTTAACGCGTTTGGTCACGTAATCCATCAACACATATTGCCCCACATTGTGCGGTGTGGTGAAATACGCTTTGCCGTGCGTCATTTCGGCTACTTTTTTCACGAACGCAATCAAATCGGGGTCTCGAGCCAGCATGAACGTGTTGATTTGAATGCCCGAACGCCTGCATTGCGCGACTTCACGGATGGTTTCGCCCAGCACGAACGGGTCTAAACCCCAAGCGTTTTTGTAAATTCTGCCGTCGGGTAGGGTTAATGCCGAGGGTTTGCCGTCGGTAATCATGATGATTTGCTTCATGTCTTTGTTCTCGCGTTTTAACAGTTGCTGCGCGAGCCTTAAACCACCTGCGGTGTTCGTGTGGTACGGACCAACTTGGCATTGCGCCAGTTTACTCAAGGGAATTTCTTCGGCGGAATCGTGAAACAAGACAAATTTGATCGTGTCTCCCGCATATTGCGTACGAATCATGTGCGCCAGTGCCAGCGCCACCTGCTTGGCGGGTGTGAACCTGTCCTCGCCGTACAAAATCATGCTGTGCGAACAGTCCAGCATGACAATGGTCGCGGCACTGCTTTTGTACTCGGCTTGCCGCACCACCAGATCGGATTCCTCGAGATTCTCGAGTCCTTTAGCCATGGTGTTGGTCAGGGTTGCACCAATGTCCAAATTGAGGGTGTCGCCAAATTCGTAATCTTTCAGATCGCCCGTCATCTCAACACCTGAGGCGTATTCTTTGGTGTCGTGCCGTCCCATGCTGGACTTGCCCAACCCGCCGAGCAGATCGCGCAAGGTTTTGTAACCCAGAAAATCAATGCTCTTGTCGGTCAGTTGAAATTGTGCCTGCCCTGGGTCGCCCGCGCCGCCTTGACCGCTGGCTTCGCTGGGTTGCGGGTCGTCCACACGAATGTAACCTTCATCTTTCATGCGTTGAATCATCTTAGAAATTTCTTGGGAAAGACGTGTTTTGTCAAAATCTTTGGTGCTTTGCGCCTCTTTGAGCATGTCGTCGGGAATCAAATCGCGTTCCATCAAGGCTTGCAAGATCGCTTCGCGCAACTCGTCCATGCTCTGCCCAGAGTTTGGGTCTGGGTCGTAAGGATTGTTGAACGCAGAGCCAATGATCGAATCACGGATCATTTCCATGATGCTCGAGGTGTCAATGTCGTCCAAGGTGGATTCGTATTTGGAGTAACGGGTCGAGCGGGTTGTGGTTTGCATGAAAGACCTCACTCTCGAGCTTCTAAAGCTAATAAACGTCGTTGTGCGTGCCAATGTCAATCAGTAAGATGTCATCTTCGGGCTGATTTTCTACAAATTCAAAAACGATTCGTAAATCATAAGCAACACTGCACGCCAACGAACCCTTCATTTTTCCTTTTAACTTGTGTGTTTCCAAACTCGGTTGGTGAGGGTCTTGACTGAGTTTCTCGAGCGTATCTTTGATGATGGAAATTGATTCTGGATGCTTGCTTATGTGTGATTTGTACGCTCGTCTGAAACTCGAGGAAATCAGTATTAATCTCACTCGTTCAGTGCTTTCATGGCTTCTTCGACATTCATGGGTTTTAATTCGCCGCCTTGATATTCGGCTCGAGCTTCCAGTATGTTTTGTGCGATTTGTTCTCGACGCAATTCGTGGTCACGTTTATTGACAATGTCAATCAGTGTTTGCCAATTTTCTCTGGGGAGTCTTTCGATCACGTCCAGGGCTTCATCAAGTGAAACGGTTTGGTTCATGTTGAATCCTCCAATCTTTAGTTCCAGCGTCCACCACGTCCTCGGACTTGTTCTGGCTCGGCGGCGGCGTACCCAAATTCTTCGCTTCTCGAGACTTTCTTCTTGCCGTACAAACCTTCAAGAATAAATTCGGCAGCGGACAGGGTATGCGCGTCGCTTTGACCCTCGGCAAGGTCACGGGCGTAACGCAGCAAACTTGGGACTTTATCAAGTGCTTTCACGGCGGCGCTCGAGCCACCAACTTGCGGAATGTTCAGGACGTTGCCCGCTTCAAACCAATCCTCGAGTTCTTTGGTGTTAAGTTTCCCAGCGCGTCTCGAGAAGACCGCACCGGCGGCTTTGCGAATCATGTCTTTGGCGATGGTGTCCGCGCCTTTTAGCTCGCCTTCGTACTCGAGTTCCATCTTGCCAGTAATGGCGGGAAGCCCGGCGTACAAGTCGAGGGGTCGGGCGACAGCGTCAGCATTCTCAAAGAACGAGCGGCGTTCGGCGTTGCTGGCAACCAGTTCGATCAAACTGATTGGCAGGCGCTGCGAGACACCTGATTGTTTGTCCACGCGGTTGTCGTCCCTGGCTTGGAAGGCAACCTCTTCGATAATTTCGGCAACAAAACCTGGAATGTCGGCTCGAGAACTCACGTCGGTTTCTTGACGGGTGATTTCCATGCCGCGTGCAATGTCGCTCGGGTAGTGCGTGCGAATTTCCGAACCGATGCGGTCTTTTAAGGGCGTCACAATCTTTCCCCTGGCAGTGTAATCTTCAGGGTTGGCGCTGAACACCAGCATCACGTCAAGCTCGAGCCTGATCGGGTAGCCTTTGATTTGCACGTCGCCTTCTTGCATAATGTTGAACAGACCAACCTGCACTTTTGGCGCGAGGTCGGCAAGTTCGTTGACGGCAAAAATCCCTCGGTTTGCCCTTGGCAACAGCCCGTAATGGATGGTCAGTTCGTTTCCCAGGCTTTCACCCATTCTGGCGGCTTTGATCGGGTCAACGTCACCGATCATGTCGGCGACGGTCACGTCTGGCGTGGCAAGTTTTTCGACGTAACGGTGCGCCCTGGGCAACCAACCAATTTTGGTCGCGTCGCCGTCGCGCTCTAAGATGCGTTTTGCCTCGCTCGAGATTGGGTTTAACGGGTCGTCGTGCAGTTCTGTGCCGAGAACGTAAGGCACTTCAGGGTCTAAGAGTTCAGTGATGGCACGCAAGATTCTGGATTTGGCTTGACCGCGCAAGCCCAGCAAAATGAAATTCTGACGTGCCAGCAGGGCATTCACGACTTGAGGAGTCACGGTGTCTTCGTAACCGACGACACCAGGGAAAATTTGTTCGCCAGCTTTAATTTTTTTGATCAGGTTTTCGCGGACTTCGTCTTGAACACTACGGGCGCGATAACCAGAGGCTTTGAGTTCGGTGAGGGTTGAGGCTTTCATTGCACCATCCTTGTTGACAAGAGGGCGAAGAGGGGAATCTTGACCCTTAGACTACCAGTCCATGGCAAAGCCGACTGTGCCTTGCATGACGGGATGCTCAAAAGTCAAAATGCGCCAAAACCCGTGCAAAACAACATTTTTCGGGTATTTGTTCAGAAAATCAGCAATTTGGCTTAGACTGATTTTCTAGAAGTGCCTCACCATCTCGGAAATGGACGCGCATGTCACGAATTTTGCTGATTGAAGACAACCCAGATCAAGCGTTCGTTGCCAGCCGTTTTCTCGAGCGGGCAGGTTTTGCCGTGGCGCACGAACTGACGGGTGCGGCGGGATTGGAGGCGGCACGGTTTGGAAATTTTGACCTCGTGATGCTCGATTATCAATTGCCCGACACCGACGGTTTAACGCTGCTCGAGAAACTCTTGCCTTTTGGTGCGCCAATCATTTTGGTGACAGGACGTACCGAAGCACAATTGGCGGTCAAAGCGCTGCACGCTGGCGCAGCAAATTATATTGTCAAAGACTCGCATTACCTGGCGAAACTGCCAGATATTGCCAGGGACACCCTCGAGCGGGTTCAAGCTAGAGGTCTGGATTTGATTCCACCCAAACTCGAGCTTGATGAAAGCGAGACTTTGGAACGTTTCCGCCAAGTGGTACGCGGTGCGCTCGCGCCCTTGGTCAGCGTCTTTCATGAACGGGTCAATTCTCAACCCTTCGGTGATGCCGTCGAAGAACTCGAGCGGGTGCTGTCCAGTGCCGAAATGGTGCTTGATGAAGAACTCGAGGTGCTCGATCAATTGCTCTACGAGGCGATGTCCAAAGTGCTGGCAAGTGCTCAAGCCCAAGCGTAAAAGCTCGAGTTTCAACCACTCGAGCTTTCTTGATGATGTTCGTGATTTATGCGGTGGTTGGAGGAATCACGGCTTTAAGCTCGAGCGTCATGTCCACACGGTCAAAGCCTTCGGCGTACCCGTTGGCTGTGATTGAAGTTGCCACGAAACCGAACCGTTCAAAAAAGCCTCTCGAGAACTGGGTGGTGTCCAAATGCACCACGCTCGCATTGGGTTGCTGACGAATCCAATCCAACCGACCCAACAGTAACGCCTTGCCCAAACCTTGACGGTGCAGGTTTCGATCAACCATGCCCCAGCACAAGACCCAGGTTCTATCTCGGATTTCCTCAAGACCGCCACACCCAACAATGCGTTGATTGTGAACCAGAACAAAGTAATGCGGGGCTTCGGCAAGGTACGCCACGAATTCCTCGCGTTCGCTTGGGGCGAAGAATGCGGGTGTGTTCGAATCGAACAATTCCAGGCAGGCAACAGTGTCGGTTGATTGGTAGACACGAAAAAGCATGGCTCGAGTGTATCAGCGTGATTAACGGGGCGAATCGGCAAGACAGCTTAGCCGGTGATGCGGTTCAAATCATCTCGCGGTGTCGCTTGATGGCGTAGTTGCTTGAAGTGACCGCGAACGGTGGAGATTGCCATGTGTTTGACCGCGAAGTCGAGGCTGGTGTGGCTGGCGTCAATGTTCCAAATTTGACTCATGTGTATTCCTCCTGTTGGGTGATCCCGAACAAGAAAAGTATACAAAACATAGTAGTTTATATTGTAAAGTAAAATACCAACCTGTGCTAAAATAAACTTGTGAACGAGGTACAACCGCCCTGTCCAGCCGTAGCAGCCATTTCTTTTCTTCAAGAGAAATGGGTTCTGTACATCGTCCGCACCCTTCTGGACGGCAGCAAAGGCTTCAACGAAATCCGCCGAGATGTCGGCAACTGCAACCCAAGCACCCTCTCAGAACGCCTCGAGATGCTCGAGTCGGAGGGCATTGTCAGCAAAACCGTTCACAGCACCATGCCGCCACGCACCAGTTACAGGCTGACGTGCGCAGGTTTTGAGCTTCAAACGGTGATTATTGCCATTGACACTTGGGCGCGAGTGCATTGGAAACCAGATACCAAACCCGAACCTGAACTGGCATAAACCTGCAAAACCGTTTACAAACCTCGAGAGATCATGACGCGACAACAGGTTTGGGCAGGTCAATCAACTTCAACATCGGAATTTCTTTGCAATTGGTCAAAAACGGGCAACGCTGACACTCACCGTAAATTTCTTGCGGCAGCGTGGTTTCTTCCCTCGGGATTCTGGTGTACCCGCAACGTTCAAAAAAGCGTTGCTCGTAAGTCCAGGCAAAAAGGCGTTTCAAACCCCAATCCCTGGCAAGTCTTTCCGCACCAAGCACCAACCAACGCCCCAAACCCTTGCCCTGATAATTCGGCGCAACCGCCAAACCACGCACCTCTGCCAAATCCTGTGCCATGCGGTGCAAACCCACCACACCCGCCAATTCATGGTTCTGATCCTCGAGCAACAAAAACTCGTGAATCGTACTCGCCAGAAGCTCCGAACTGCGCTCGAGCATCCGACCACGCTCCGCCCAATACTTAATCAGGTCGTAAAGGCGCGGAATGTCCTCGAGTGTCGCCGCCCGGAGCTCGAGCGGGGCGGCAGGGGCAAGTTCGGGTAAGGGGTTGATGATGGACTCGAGCGACCTTGCCCGAAGGTGCGTTTTAAGGTCAAGAGGGGCGTTTGGCATTTTTGGTTGTCCTCCTTCAGAAACGACAGGGCGCATGGCAATGCGCTAATTGCTATTCGCCAATTGCTTTTTTGCGGCTTCAATGGCTTCTTTCACACGAATCGGGGCTGTACCGCCGTAACTGGTTCGGGCGTTCACGCTGGCTTCCACCGTCACCACCTCGAGCGCTGCCAGTGACAGTTTTGGATGGGCTTGCTCGAGTTCCGTTTGGGTGAGTTCCCAAAGTTGCCGTTTGGTATTCACGCACAACGCCACAAGCTTTCCAACGACCTCGTGCGCGTCACGAAATGGTACACCCTGACGTGCCAGATAATCCGCAAGATCGGTGGCAGTGCTGTACCCTCGAGCGGCGGCGAGTTTGGTCGTCTCGGTTTGCCACGCGCATTTCGGCAGCATCTGGGCATAAAGTTGCAAGATCACCTCGAGCGTGTCGGCGGCATCGAAAACGGGTTCTTTGTCTTCCTGAAAATCTTTGTTGTAGGCAAGCGGCGTGCCCTTCACCACGGTTAACAATGCCATCAAATCGCCAAAGACCCGCCCCGCTTTGCCCCGCGCCAGTTCACTCACATCAGGATTTTTCTTTTGCGGCATGATGCTGCTGCCTGTGGTGTGCGAATCGGGCAAGATCACAAAACCAAACTCGAAGCTCGAGTAGAGAATCAATTCCTCAGAAATTCGGCTCAGCGTCGCCATGCAAATGCTGGCGGCACTCAAAAACTCGAGCGCAAAATCTCGAGAACCCACACTGTCCAAACTGTTGCGGGTTGGTGTGGCAAACCCTAATTCTTTGGCGGTGGCGAAACGGTCAATCTGCCACGGTGTTCCCGCCAGAGCGCCAGCCCCGAGCGGGCTTTCATTCATGCGGTTCGCCGCATCGTGAAAACGACTGATGTCCCGACCCAGCATCTCAAAATACGCCATGAACCAATGCGACAACAAAATGGGTTGCGCCACCTGCAAATGCGTGTAACCAGGCATGATCGTGCCAAAATTCCGTTCCGCCTCGGACACCATCACCTCACGCAACACCTCGAGTTTATGCGCCATGCGAAGGCAAGCCTGTTTCACCCACAAGCGAAAATCGAGCGCCACCTGATCGTTTCGGCTGCGAGCCGTGTGAAGTTTTCCAGCGACAGTCCCAATCAATTCTTTCAAGCGCGTCTCGACGTTCATGTGAACATCCTCGAGTTCGGTGCGCCACGGGAACACGTCAGACTCGACTTCTTTTAGGACGTTCTCCAAACCGCCCAGAATCTGTTGCACTTCGTCACTCTCGAGAATCCCAACCGCGCCCAACATGCGAACGTGCGCTTTGCTGCCCGCGATATCCTTGAGCACCAGGCGTTTATCAAAATCCACGCTGGCGTTGAAAGCTTCCACGAGTTTGTCAGTCGGGGCTTCAAAACGTCCACCCCACGGTTTTTTATTTGACATGATGCTCCTTGGTGAATTGGTAAGGATTCAAAAGAGATATTGCATTCTCGAAAAATCGATTTTGTTTGCCCTCTCATCCCCGACCCTTCTCTCCTAGGAGAGAAGGGAGTTTCATTGACTTCTCGAAAAGCGACTATGCCCGTAAGGTGCATCTTATGGTCAAGAAGCTGAAATATTCGTCCTAAACCCTCTTTCGCTTGGCGACCATGCCCGATAGGTGCGTTTTATGGTCAAGAACGAGAGAGGGTGACGGACGAGCCTCGGCGAGCGCCCCAAGCCCGTTAGGTGCTGCCGTAAGGGGTAAGAAGTCGGGTGACAGCCTCATGCAAAATCACCTCGAGATCGGGGGCGTTGAAACAAATATTTTCGCATCGTGATTGGCGGTTGACTCTTCGGATTGGCGTGGCTGTACTTGATGCTGTCATCCTCAAAAAAACCTTGACGCTTGTAAAACTCGAGCAAGCCAGGTTCATCGGTTCGCACCGCAAGCCGCAATTCTTCAATGCCTTTCGAGGTTGCCCGAATCATGATTTCGTTCATCAGCCACGTCGAAAGTCCACGCCCACGGTAGGCAGGCAGAATGCCGAGCCGACCAATCTCCCAAGCGATAGCGCCGTAATACGTGACTTCGGGCGTGCTTTCACCCATCACAGGGTAATAACGCACGCTGCCGACAGGGACACCCTCGAGAAACATGACGATCCCGCTCCCTTCAGACAAACTTTTTTCCACCGCCTCCACCGATTCGTGATGGGCGCTCGAGTTTGCGGGTTTCCCAACCCAACATTCACGCGTCAGCCGCGCAATCAATGCGGCATCCTCGAGTGTGGCGATGCGAAGTTCTGGAATCATGATGGTTCTTTCAAATGAATTGGGATATTTTCAGGCTCGAGCCAACGAATAGATTTATGATTTTCTCGAGCGTACAAAATTTCTCGAGTGGTGCTTTCACCAACATAACCGTTCACGTTCACCACCAAAATTTCGTCTGCCAGATCAATCTTTCTAAAATGTAGATTCTCGAGTTTTTGTTTGAGTTCCTCGAGTTCGGTTTGGGTTTTAGATGCGAAAATTGTATTTTCGGTTTCTCGGTCTGAAGCGATTGAAAGCACGATTTTTCCAGCCAGAGTTTCCTCGAGATTGAGTTTTGAGAACACGTCATAAAACCGTGTTGAACCGCACAAACACACGATGGTTGGATGCTCGAGATTCAAATTCTCAGATAGTTTTATCATTGATCTTTTTCTGCTTCTTCATTCAATTCGTCCTGAAAATTTAGAATTTCATCATCTGGCAAGCCACCTATAAAATTCTGCGAATTACCTTTATTTTTTATCAACATCAAATACAAAACGCGGTTGGCTAAAATTTGAGGATCAAGACTTAGTCGTTTTGCATTCTCAATTAACAATCGCTCGGTTGTTTCAGTAATTTCTATCGCCATAAATATTCTCCGTTTTGAAGAAGAAGTTTTATTCCTTGAGACGCACTAAGTCTAAGCATTCCAAAATCATCAGAATGCAAAAACTCGAGCAGCGATATTATTTTTCCTAAAACTGCTGCCATTTAGGAGTCTCTTTCTTGAATATACATATAACTCAACCCCGGACGGATATCTTCAGGATTTTCAAAAAGTAGGCATACACCCGACGATAACTCAATCTGATCGATAAATTTTTTCAATAGATTCTGCTGATACTCAATGTTTGCTGTTTTTAAGAATCGTTTTATGGTTTCTATACCTATCGTTCCTCGAATTACCCAAGCATCAACTTTTGCTCGAGTAATTTGAGGTATACCCTGTTTAAAGGAATGCGAATTCTTTGGACTCCAAAAATTCCGAAATCTTTGCAACGTCAAGCGATTTACAACTCGAGTTTGACCATGAAACCAAATCTCAAGACTATCGTAACGAAACCAGCGAGTGTTCTCGTCATCTGGAGAATGGGCTTCGTAATCAGGTTTTCCCAACACTCGAATCACATCATCGGTGGTGCAGCCAGGAGCAAGACCAGCCAGTTTCCCTGTCCGTAAAAACTCGAGCATCGAAATGACTTTTTTCTTGGGCATCAATTCATCCTTGAAAACAAAACTCGAGCTTAACGAAGTGTTCCGGCAAAAAATTCTTGGGCAACTTGGGTGTGCAACGGAAAACCCAAAGGCGCAAACGACTTCAATACACTCACTTCAGACGTTTCGCTCGAGACACTCAAACCCTCGAGCACGTTTGCGGCTTGCACTGGCGCAATTCCAAAAATCAGAATGGTGTTGTCAGGAGCGCTTAAAACACTTGCCAAACGAATCGAATCTGGCTCGAGTTGCAAACCTGTTTCTTCCATCACTTCTCGAGTTGCACCCATTTGCCACGATTCGCCGTAACTGATAAACCCACCAGGCAAAGCGAGTTGCCCTTCCTTGGGTGGAATGCTGCGCCGAATCACCAACAAGCCCAAGGTGTCCGTATTCTCGAGTTCCACGGGGACAAGCGTGACGGCGACGGGCGTGGGATTGCGGTAACTGGTACGATTGCAACCCGAGCAAACCCGAGTGTGAACGGGTTGATCGGGCGCGAAGGCTGTTCCGCAGTAACCGCAATGGGCAAATGGGTCGTTCATGGGTTAATCCTTTTGTAACCGTGCCCGAACTCGAGCGCGAAGGGCGTTCAGTTTGATGAACCCGCCAGCGTCGGCTTGGTCGTAGACGGTTTCTTTTTCAAACGTGACCAGCGTCGGGTCGTAGAGGCTGATCGGGGATTTGCGCCCAACCACCAGCGCTTGCCCTTTGAACATTTTCATGCGGGCAATGCCTGTGGTGCTTTTTGCAACATGGTCAAAGTAAACTTGCATCGATTCGCGCTCGGCAGTGAACCAGAATCCGTTGTAGACCAATTCTGCATACTTGGCTTGCATGGAGTCCCTGGTGTGCAACACTTCGCGGTCGAGCGTAATGCTTTCGACGGCGCGACGGGCGTGGTACAAAAGCGTGCCGCCTGGAGTTTCGTAAACCCCGCGTGATTTCATGCCGACAAAACGGTTTTCGACCAAGTCCACCACGCCAATGCCGTGATTGCCAGCGATTTGGTTGGCTTTCTCGAGCAACGCGGCTGGACTCAATTTCTCGCCGTTTATTGCCACGGGGTCGCCTGCGACAAATTCGATTTCGACGTATTCGGGAGTGTTTGGGGTGTCTTCAATGTATTTGGTCAGTTTGA
This sequence comes from Deinococcales bacterium, assembly GCA_043730305.1. GTDB lineage: Bacteria > Deinococcota > Deinococci > Deinococcales > JAAFIG01 > JANXTZ01. The sequence goes on from JAYTKL010000022.1 coordinate 21,461, forward strand.
GCATGTCGGCTGGCGGCTCAGCCCAGGGGTCTTCGAGGATGCCGCCCTCGAAGCTGTTGTGCAGCAAATTGGAGTCCACGCTGTAAGGTTTGGCGGCGCTGACGGGAACGGGAATGTTGTGCTTGGCGGCAAATTCCATCAGTTCTTTGCGTCCACTGGGACCCCATTCGCGCCAGGGGGCAATGATTTTGATTTCTGGGTTTAAGGCATAGGCGCTCACTTCAAAACGCACCTGGTCGTTGCCTTTGCCGGTTGCGCCGTGGGATATGGCTTCGGCGTTTTCTTTGAACGCAATCTCCACCAAGTGCTTGGCAATCAGTGGTCGGGCAATGCTCGTGCCGAGCAGGTAATAACCTTCGTAAAGGGAACTCGAGCGCTGCATGGGGAAGACAAAATCGCGCACGAATTCTTCGCGTAAATCGAGCGCATATGCGGCAACTGCGCCTGTGTTGAGGGCTTTGACTCGAGCCTCTTCGACCTCTTCGCCCTGCCCGATGTCGGCGGTGAAGCACACGACCTGGTAATCGCGCTCGAGTTGAAGCCATTTGAGAATCATGCTGGTGTCCAAGCCACCACTGTAGGCGAGTACCACTTTTTTCTTGTCAGACATTTTTGTTTCCTCTGCTTTCTTGCAGACAGCATAAAGCACGTTCTTGCAGGCAGCATAAACCGCCCGTCAATGGCTCGAGTCTCCCAGATTTGGGCGCTCGAGTTCAGGCGGGTCGTCGGTTGATGGTCATGGTTTGTGAATGCTCGAGGTTTATTCACTCGACTGCATACTTATTCATATCATTTTGGCACGTTCGGGTCAAGTTCATCGTGTACCCAGAACTCGAGCACATGGTCGATCCAATCGTCGGGAACGCGCCGTGCCGCCAAATACTGCAATTGTTCAATACGTGACATGGCATACCAAAAAGGAAACCACTCCTCATGCAGCCACAATTCACTGTTGCCTTCGCGCCAACCAGCCCACCAGGGCGGTTTGTCGGCATATTGAATCCAAGGCGGCAGAATGTCAGATTGCATCAATCAATCACAACCGAGTTTGATATTTGTAAGATGAGACACGCCCGAGAACAAAGCAAGTAGCGATTAGCAACTGGCAATTCGCTCGAGTTTCTGAGCGGCTCGAGCCAGGGTTTCTGCGGATTTGCAAAATGCAAACCTGAAACCTGGAATTGCGGTTTCTCGAGTTGATGCCGAGTAAAACACGTTCATTGGCATGGCGGCGAGTTTGAATTCTGTGACCATGCGTTTGGAGAAGGCTGTTGCATCGTCCGTGAATCTTGAGGCATCGGCAACAATGTAATACGCGCCGTAAGGTTGCCAAACTTTAAAGCCTGCACCCTCGAGTGCGGAAGACAGAAAATTGCGTTTTGCCAGGAAGCTCGAGCGAAAGTCTTGTTCGTAACCCACACCGTTCATGCGCTCGAGACACAAGGCGATGGCTTCTTGAACAGGCGTTGCCGCCGCGAAGGTTGTCCATTGCAAACCTGCCCGAATCGCGTTGGCAATGGCGGCGCTCGAAACCGTCCAACCAATGCGCCAACCTGTCACCGAGAACATTTTTCCCGCCGAACCGATGGTGATGGTGCGGTCGCGCATTCCTGGCAAACTGGCAATAGAAATGTGCGGTACGTCGTACACCAGTCGGTCGTAGACTTCATCCGCAATCACGTAAAAATCAAACTCGAGCGCGATTTTGGCAATTTGCTCGAGTTCGACGCGTGAAAACACCTTACCCGTGGGATTGTGCGGCGTGTTGAGTAACACCAATTTGGTTCGGCTCGAGCAGGCGGCACGAAGTTGGCTAAAATCAAGTTCCCAAGTTGTTTCCTTTGGGTGAAGCGGCACGTAAACAGGCACGCCCCCAGCCAACAAAACTTGTGGTGTGTACGTGTCAAACTGCGGCTCGAGGACAATCACTTCGTCGCCTGGCTCGAGCAGCGCTTGCATGGTTGCATGAAGCGCCTGGGTTGCCCCGCAATGAACGGTGATCTCGAGCGTCGGGTCTGGGGCAAAACCCAAACTTGGCTCGAGCGTTCGCCCCAAAGCCTGTTGAAGCCGTCCGTGACCCCTTGGCGGGGCGTATTGATGCAAATGCCCAGCAAAGGCTTCTTGTGCCGCCTTGAGCACAAAATCTGGCGGCGTGAAATCAGGAAAACCTTGTCCAAGATTGACTGCCCCGTGCTGCGCGGCAAGCAGTGTCATCTCGCCAAAGGCGGACGGTAAAAAGCTCGAGTTGCGAAGGGCATAATCTTTCATCTCGAGCTTTTATCATACCGAGAATATTGCGGCGATCTGCTCAGAGCGCCAAAACTTTCGCCATCTGACGCATTTTCTGATTGACATCCTTGCGTTTTTCCCAGGTTTCTTGAAGCGGCGTGAAATGAATCTCGTCCGCCACCACGCCCGCCATCAAATCGGTTTTGCCCTCCAGAAGTGCCTCAACTGCCGCATACCCCAGTCTCGAGGCGAGAATCCGATCTGCCGCCGTAGGACTGCCGCCACGTTGCACATGCCCGAGAATGCTGGCTCGAGCGTCCAGTCCTGTCGCCTTGGAGACGGCTTCCATGACTTTCAAGCCGCCGCCCTCAAAGCCTTCAGCCACCACAATAATGCTCGAGGCTTTGCCCTTTAAGGCACTTTGCCGCACGGTTTCGATAACTTGATCAAGGTGTTCGGGCTGTTCGGGAATCAAAATCTCTTCCGCGCCGCCCGCAATGCCAACGCTCAAGGCGATAAAACCCGCGTGGCGTCCCATGACTTCAATAAAAAACAGGCGTTCGTGGCTGGCTGCCGTATCCCGAATGCGGTCAATTGCGGCGAGCGCCGTGTTCAGCGCCGTGTCATAACCGATGGTTGAGTCTGTGCCGTACAGGTCGTTGTCAATCGTGCCAGGCACACCCATAACTTTGATGCCGTGTTCTTGGCAGAGGTAATGCGCCCCATGAAACGAACCGTCCCCACCAATCACGACCAAGCCTTCAATACCAGCGTTTTTAAGCTGTGCGGCAGCTTTGGCGCGACCTTCGGGTTCGTAAAAGGCTTTGCA
>JAYTKL010000023.1:0-1221 GCA_043730305.1 Deinococcales bacterium
GCCGAAATTTTTGCCAAAGACGTGATCGAAGCCGTGCTGGAACTCGAGCACATGGGTTTGCCATTCTCGAGGTTGCCAAACGGAAAAATTGCCCAGCGCCGCTTTGGTGGGCACACCAAAGAATTTGGCAAAGCCCCGGTTCACCGTGCCTGTTACGCCGCTGACCGCACGGGTCACATGATTTTGCAAACCTTGTACCAACAAAGCATCAAAGAGGGTGTGACGTTCTTTAACGAGTATTTGGTGCTCGATTTGATCCTCGAGACTGACCCCGACGGCAAAAAAGTTTGCAAAGGTGTCGTCTCGATGGAAATGGCAACGGGCGAGATTCATACCTTCCACGCCAAATCGGTGGTGCTGGCAACGGGCGGCAACGGGCGAATGTTTAAAGTCACCAGCAACGCCCACGCACTCACGGGCGACCTGACGGGCATCGCGTACCGCCGTGGCATTCCGCTCGAGGACATGGAATTTTATCAATTTCACCCGACTGGCTTGTACAAACTCGGGGTGCTCTTGACCGAAGGTGTGCGCGGCGAGGGCGGTATTTTGCGCAACGGCAACGGCGAACGGTTCATGGAACGTTACGCCCCAACCATCAAAGACCTTGCGCCCCGCGATATTGTCAGTCGCAGCATGTACATGGAAATCCGTGAGGGACGCGGCGCGGGACCGAACAAAGATTACATTCTGCTCGATGTCACGCACATTGACCCGAAGATTCTCGAGGAACGTCTGCCCGACATCATGGATTTCAGCCGCACGTACTTGCGTGTCGAACCGACCAAAGAACCCGTGCCGATTCAACCCACCGCGCATTACACGATGGGCGGCATTCCGACCACGATTGACGGCGAAGTGATTTACGGCACAACCAATCAAGAACTTGTTCGCGGTTTGTACGCCGCCGGAGAGGTCGCCTGCGTCAGTCTTCACGGCGCAAACCGCCTGGGAACAAATTCCTTGGGTGATTTGATCGTGTTCGGAAAACGCACCGGTGTCGCCGCCGCGAAATACGCCAACGCCACCAACCTCGAGCCGATCACCGACGATGCCGACAAGCGCACCGAAGATTATGTTGCCAAAATCAAAAACTCGAGCGGCGCGGAAAGCGTTAGTAAGATCCGTACTGAACTCCAGCAGACCATGCAGGACAACGCCAGCGTCTTCCGCACCGAAGAAACCCTGTCTTTACAAGTCGAAATTTTGAAAACCTTGTTC
>JAYTKL010000024.1:0-2131 GCA_043730305.1 Deinococcales bacterium
GAAATTGGTGGCTTAGAACCCGCGAAAATCGCCAGGCTAGGCATTGCCCGAACATTCCAAGGCACACGGCTCTTCAAGGAACTTTCGGTGCTCGAGAACGTTCGCGTCAGTGCGCAACTGCGTGAACCGATCAACCTGGCACAAGCTTTGTTTGGCGGCATGAACCTACAGGGTCGCGCCATTGATGCCACCGCACTCGAGATGTTGAACTTCATGCGGCTCGAGAAAAGACTTCACGATAAAGCTGGAAGTTTGCCTTACGGAGATCAACGCCGTTTGGAGATCGCCAGGGCGCTTGCCACACGTCCCAAATTGTTGATGCTCGACGAACCCGCCGCAGGTTTAGATTCTTCTGAGACCCAAGACTTGCTCGAGTTAATCCGTCAAATCCGCGATCAGTACAACGTTGCCGTGATTGTGATTGAACACGACATGGAGTTAATCATGAACCTCTGCGAACGCATTCAAGTTCTGGCGTACGGCAATATCATTGGACAAGGTAAGCCAAGTGAAGTGCAAGCCAACCCTCGCGTGATTGAGGCGTACCTGGGCGCGAGCCAAGAGGCAGCCGCATGAATGATACCCTCTTAAAACTCGAGCAACTCGAGGTTGCTTACGGCGCGGTTCGAGCGCTGAAAAAGGTTTCGCTCGAGGTCAACACGGGCGAGGTTGTGGCGCTGCTGGGGGCGAACGGCGCAGGGAAAAGCACCACACTTCGCGCCATTTCAGGACTTGTCAAAGCCAAGGCGGGCAGCATCAGTTACGCCAATCAGAACATTGCAAAACTCAATCCAACTCAAATCGTGGCACTCGGCGTTTCGCACAGCCCCGAAGGACGGCGGGTGTTTCCTGGCATGACGGTGCTTGAGAATCTGCGATTGGGCGCGAGTCAACGCACCGACAAAGAAAACATTCAAGCCGATTTAGAACGGATGTTTGAAATGTTCCCAATTTTGTCAGAGCGCAAAACCCAAACGGCTGGCACACTCTCGGGTGGTGAACAGCAAATGCTGGCGCTGACGCGGGCTTTGATGAACCGCCCTAAAATGTTGCTGCTCGACGAACCCAGCCTTGGGATTGCGCCCTTGATCGTGCGACAAATTTTTGCGACCCTGAGTGACCTTAAAAAAACGGGCACGACCATTTTGCTGGTCGAACAAAACGTCAACATTGCCCTGAATTTGGCAGATCGCGCTTACGTTTTGCGCACCGGCGAAATTGTGCTCGAGGGCAGCGCCAGTGAACTTAAAGCCAATTCCGAACGGGTTGCCCAAGCCTACCTGGGCGGCGGTCATGAAGTCTCAGACTCGAGGGCAGCATGAACTTCCTCGAGTACACTTTTCAGCAAATCATCAACGCCGTTTCGCAGGGCAGCATGTTTGCGCTGGTCGCAGTCGGTCTTTCAATTATTTTTTCCTTGCTGCGTTTAACCAATTTCGCCCACGGTGACATGATGATGGTTGGGGCTTTTGGAACGCTGGTGATGCAACTGGCTGGCGTGCCGTTTTTGCTGGCGGTACTGCTCGGCATTGTCATTTCGGCGGTGGTGGGAATCATCATCGAGCGCATTGCCTACCGCCCAGTGCGTGGCGCTCCCGATGTCACGATGCTGCTGACCAGCGTTGCCCTGACGTACATTCTCGAGAATCTGGGCATTTTACTGTTCACCTCGAGTCCACGGAATTTTCCGCTGCCCGACTGGATGAACGCGTCGTTTAATCTGGCAGACGGGCGGATTTCGTTCACCAGCATCAACCTTTTGACATTCGGCTTGACCCTGCTGGCGTTGTTGTTTCTGGCTTGGTTTGTGCGCAACACTCAGGTTGGTCTTGGAATGCGAGCCGCCGCCGAAGATTTGACAGCCAGCTATCTGGTCGGCATCAACGTCAACACGGTCATTGTCGTGGCGTTCGTCATGGCATCCAGTTTTGCCGGATTGGCTGGTGTGCTCTGGGCGGCACAGGCAGGCGTGGTCGAACCGCACATGGGTTTCACCCCGCTCTTAAAGGCTTTTGTTGCCGCCATCATCGGCGGTTTTGGCAGCATTCCTGGGGCAATCATTGGCGGTTTTGTGCTTGGGGCGCTCGAGGTATTCATTCAGAGTTTGCCGAGCGAATGGGGTTTGGGCGCG
>JAYTKL010000025.1:0-2011 GCA_043730305.1 Deinococcales bacterium
ACCTTCTGGCATTTGATGCCTTTCCGCACGAACTGCAAAAACAGCGTGCCCAGCCATAACAGACTGGCATTCCCTAACGTGTACCGTTCTGGAATAATAAAATTATAGCACAAGATTTCCAAAACGGTGCATTTAACTTTACTGAATGTTGCAATAGTAACGTCAGCACGAGAAGTTTTGAAATTCCTCGAGCTTTGAGGGCGCTATTAACTTGATAGGGTTGCGTCAAACTTTGCGGCTGAAGTCTCGAGCCTCAATTATGGTTTTGGCGGTTGCGCTGGTGGTTTGCAATCTGGGATCGAACCCGTAATGTTCAGCATCAGGTTGGATTGGCTTGCCTGATACCCGAGTGTGGTAGCGGTCAAAACACCATTCAAGTACGTCACAGAATCTCGAATCACGAATGGCAGTTTGAAAATTTTATCGCACAAACGCACCGTGACCTCATTCGGTTCGATTTTGACGACACTCGCACCCAGGGTTGGCAGAAAAACTTTTGGTGAAACGAACAAAACCTTGTCATCAATAAAACCCTCTATGCTCGAGTGCTTGCCATTGAAATTGAGGCAGATGCCATCAGCCAAGGCAATCCCTAAAAATACCGTACCAATGGCGAGAAATCCGATGATGTGTTTCACCACTCCTCCTTTTGCGTTCATAAAATCTTACGTGGAACACAATACAATTCAGTTAGAATTGATGGATTTCACCCGAGGAGCAAAAATGACCAAACTGGCTGTCGTTCAAATGTCCATGACGAGCAATCTCGAGCATAACGTCGAAAAAGCAGTTTCGATGGTGCGTGATGCCGTGTCGCAAGGTGCAAATCTGGTGTTGCTACCAGAATTGTTCGAGAATTTGTACTGGTGTCAGGTGCAACGCGAACAGTATTTTAAGCTTGCCAATCCGCTCGAGTCGCATCCGTTTATTCCAAGGTTTCAGGCGCTTGCCAAAGAACTGAATGTGGTCTTGCCGATTTCGTTTTTTGAACGAGCCAACCACGCGCATTTTAATTCGTTGGTGATGATTGACTCGAGCGGCGAGGTTTTGGGCTTGTACCGTAAATCGCACATTCCTGACGGTCCTGGTTACACCGAAAAATACTACTTCAACCCTGGCGATACTGGTTTTAAAGCCTTCCCGACAAACGCTGGAACTGTCGGCGCGGGCATTTGCTGGGATCAGTGGTATCCAGAATCGGCTCGAGCCATGGCATTGCAGGGCGCAGAAATCTTGTTGTACCCGACCGCCATTGGCAGCGAACCCGAAAGTGCTGGTACGCCCGACACGCGCCACATGTGGCAACGTGTGATGATCGGTCATGCGGTGGCAAATCTATGTTATTTGGGCGCAGCAAACCGTGTTGGCACGGAAACCGTTGAAGGACTGGAGCAAAGTTATTACGGCTCGAGTTTTATTTGCGATTACACGGGCGAGAAAATGGCTGAAGCGAACGACAGCGAAGAAACCGTGCTGATTGCAGATTTAGACCTCGAGAAAGCCAGGAATTTCAGGGCTGGTTTCGGTTTTTTCAGGGATCGCCGCCCAGAGTTGTACCAGAGCTTGCTGACCCTCGATGGCAAAACCCGTATCGGCTGAGGACAAAAGGCAAAAAAGAAGCTCGAGCGATGTTATGGCTCGAGCTTTGCTATTGGCTAATTGCTAGCTGCCAATTGCTGCTTTACGCCTTCGCTGCCTCTTCTAGACGCGGCAAGTATTTCTTTAACTGAAACCGCACCCGTCCGAGGTTCTGACTCGAGTCGAGCGTTGCCAGCAAACTGGTTTCACCGATGGGGGAGAGCAACACTGGACCCTCTTCAAATTCGACCATGACCTGATTCACATCTCCCTTGCCAAAAAATTCGGACAGGGCTTGACTGGCGGCGAAACTCGAGGTGGCAACCCCACCCAGAAAGTCCAGGTCGATGTCGTAACCTTCGGCGGTGGCGCTTTCGATCACAAAACCGTCATGACCAACCAAGGCGGCGCTGGTCAGTCCTTTGATTTGGAC
>JAYTKL010000026.1:0-6727 GCA_043730305.1 Deinococcales bacterium
CTCGACAAGCTCGAGGCATTCTGGGCGAGGTTCTTGTGAGCGAGAAATTCGTTGGCATTCAGATCAGCCCGCTCAGTTTTCTCGATGAAGGCATCGAACCTTTGCTGGACACGCTGCAAGGACGTTTCGGCATCAACACGCTGTTGATCGGCACGGTCTCCTGGTTGGGCTTGAAGGTCGGACGGCGCATCTCGCACAAGCTCGAGGGTTGGCCAGACCACGGCGTTCACGAACCGGACAACCTGCGCGGCGGATCGTACATCAAGCACCGGTCCGAGTTTTACGCGAACACCGGCATCACGAATTTTGCCAACAACGATCCGGGACTCGAAGGAAAAGACATCCTCGAGATGATCATTCCCGCCGCGAAGGCGCGAGGCATGAAAGTCATGCCCGAGGTGATGGAACCGCTTTTCAAGTATGCCGATCACGGCAGCGCCAACACCGTGCAAATTCCAAATTTGCCGCAGTACCTCGAAGTCGATCAGTTCGGACGCATCGCGCAAGAACCGAGCACCTCCAACCCGCACTACCGCACCTGGCTGCATTCGATCCTCGAGGATTACGCCCGCAACTACGAGATAGACGGCATCATGTGGTGCAACGAGCGCCGCAGTCCACTGGACAACCTGATCGTCGGCAACGCCGCAATTGATTTCAGTCCCGCCGCCCGCCGCGAAGCCAAAGATCGCAACATTGATGTCGAGCGCGTGCTGATCGCCTACCGCGAGGTCTACCAGTATTTTCAGCAGGCTCGAGCGGGCGCAGCCTTCAAGGACGGTTCGTTCATCGAATTCTTGCGGGTGCTGCTTGCCAACCCAGAAATCCTGATCTGGGAACGCTTCTGGCTCGAGCGCAACAAAGACCTCGACAAAGAACTGTACGGCATCGTCAAATGGTGCAACCCCGCGCTCAGTTTTGGTCTGAACGTCTGGAACCGCAACCACTTCAACCCGTTTCGCAAAGCCCAGTGGTCCTGGCTCGAGCAGACCACGTACTGTGACTGGGTCAAACCGATCACCTACCAGCATCAATCGGGCGGCATTTACAAAAAAGAGATGCTCGAGTTTCACAAATCCGTGCTGCGCGATTTCACGCCGCAAGAATTCACACCGATCATGTACAAATTGCTCGGCTTGAACGAAGCCCCCTGGGACAGCGTGCTCGAGACGGGAATGAACCCGGACACTTACGTTGGCGGTCAAGCCAGGGACACCGTGGCGGCAGTCGAAGGTCGAGTTCCGGTTTACATGGGCATCGGCGTGGACGCTCCGCGCACCAGCGCAGAGATGGCGGTCTGCACACCAGAGATCGTCTACAATAGTGTCAAAGCCGCCTACCGCGAAGGCGCGAAAGGCATCGTTTACAGTCCGAATTACGCGGGCATGAACCACTCTAGCCTTGACGGTGGAGCGCAAGCTTTGAAAGAATTGGGGTTGTTGTGAAATCGACTTCGGATTTACATACTCCGGAGGAGCTTCTATTAAGTGCCGAAGCTTTATTGGCAGAAAAGAATCCACAGCGGATGAGGATGGTCGTTTTAGAATCCATTACTGCTCTAGAAGCTTTTGTACAACGAACCGTATTTGGGAGACTCCGACAAATGCTTGACCGTAGTTTAGTTGACTGGATTGAAGAAAAAACAAAAATGGATTTTGACTCAAGGCTAAGTGTTTTAGCGAGCGTAGCGCTGGGGCAAGAGATAGACAAAAAATCCGATTTGTGGAATAAATACAAGCTTGCAAAAAAGATAAGAAACAAAGTTACTCATATAGGACAAAGAGTGACTGAATCAGAGGCAAAAACAGTTCTAAAAACCGTTCATGAATGGCTCTCGCTTTTAGGAAGCAGGCTTGAAGTTGACATGGCCCTTCAAGAATTGAAGATGTATCTAGAAAGTCAACCTTTTCAAATAGAGAAAGAGCAAGACGCTGTTAAAGCAGTCACAGATTATTTTCGCGACTCAAGCGCTTTCTCCTCGGTAGCAGGATTCAAAGCAGTGACAGAAGTAAAACTATCAAGTGGTTCAAGGCCAGATGTAGTTCTAACTTTTGGTGATGAGCAAGCAATAATTGAAGTAAAACTTGTCCGTAGCTCAGGCGGACTTACTGAACTGCTTCGTACCGAGCAGTCTGCAATTTACCAAGTTGAACAATATCTTAATGAGGTAAACATTACCAGGGGTTCAATTGTCTTGTTCACCAAGTTTGAAATACCAGTAGATTTTCAAACACTCAGAAGGCAACCAGGAAGTCGTGTATCAACCATAGTAGTCCAAATTGGTGATCTGAAAAACCAAGGGGAGGTTCGTCTTGATACAGAATAAACGAAACCTTCATCAACCCATCCAGCCCGAAGGCATCTATCAACCCTCGAGTTACAACCATGCGATGCGGGCAGGCAACACGATTTACGTGGCAGGTCAGGTGGCTCGAGATGCGAACGGCACTCTGGTCGCGCCAAACGATGCCGCTGGGCAGGCGCGGCAAGTGTATGCCAACCTTGCCAGGGTGCTCGAGGCGGCTGGGGCTGAGATTGAGCATGTGGTGAAGATCACCACCTACTTGACGAACCCCGAAGATTCCAAAGCCGTCACCGAAGTCCGACTCGAGTTTTTTGGCGATCATCGCCCACCGCACACGGGTTTGATCGTCGCCGCGTTGGGCGCACCAGAGGTCAGGGTCGAAGTTGAAGTCATCGCCGTGTTATCGGCTTAAAGAAAGAGGTAAACCATGCCAAAGTTAACGATTCTGGGAACCGGTTGGGGTGTCAAAGTGCAGGCGCTGGCGTTTCGCGCGGCGGGCTGGGAGCTTCACGCGCTGTGGGGACGCAACTTTGATAAAGCCCAAGCGGCACAACTCGAGTACGGTTTCGCGCACGCTCCAGAAAGTTGGCGTGAAGCCATGGAGGGCGCGGATTTGGTCTCGATCACCACGCCACCGATGGAGCACCTCGAGCAGACGCTTGCCGCCCTCGCGCTTGGCACGAACGTGCTTTGCGAAAAACCGATGGCGCTCAATGTGCAACAGGCTCAAGCGATGGTCAACGCGGCTCGAGCCTCCAAGGGCTGGGCGTTGGTGGATCACGAATTGCGCTTTTTGCCGGTTCGACAAAAAATGCGCGACCTCATCAAGGATGGCTTTATTGGCGAACCTCGAGCAGCAGAGGTACGGCTTGTTTCGGGCAGCCGTGCCGATGCGAACCGCGCTTACAACTGGTGGTCGAGTCGCGCCTTGGGTGGCGGCGTGCTCGGCGCGGCAGGTTCGCACGTGCTCGACGGCTTGCGGTTTGTGCTGGGACGGGAAGCCAAAATGCTCGGCGCGAGCTTGCAAACGACCATTAAAGCGCTTCCAGACTCGAGCGGGGCACTGCAAAAGGTGGACTCGGACGATTACGTCGCCATGATCCTCGACTTTGAGGGCGTGCCAACCACAGTCCTGTTAAATGTTGCCGCAAGGCACAGCTTTGAAGACTCGCTCTGGGTGCACGGTTCGGCTGGATCGCTGGTGCTCAGGAATGGACTCAAACTCGAGGGCGCCGCAACAGGCGAGGACTTGCAAGACCTTTCACCACCAGCCAGCAACGGTATCCCAAACGGTTTAAATCCGAACAACGGATTTGAAATCGGCACTGTATTGATTGCGCAATATTTGCGTGAGGCGCTCGAGTCAGGAGCGCATCCCGATATTGCGGCAACACTCGAGGATGGCTTGCGACTTCAGGAATTGATGGATGAGGCACGCCGTTTGAGCGCGTGGATATAATCCAAACAGGTGGCGTAAAATTTGTGCGATTCGGTGTGGATCAACCAGAAATCGAATCGCTTGCGGTGGAGAAAATTCTTTGTTTGCACTTTAATGGCTTTATAGAACCCATTTGGTATCTAGCAACAACTGTAAAAACAAGCGAATTCGCAATTTTTTTGAGGCTGACTCGAGCGCCACCCTCACCCGAGTTCTTGCCCCTCAAAGCAGCACCTGACGGGCTTGGGGCGCTCGCTTAGGCTCGTCATAAAACCTTGTTGCAGTCACGATTTTCTCCCCTCTCCTGATGTTGCGACCCTGCCCGTAGGTGCATTTTATGGTCAAGACGGGAGAGGGGTTGGGGGTGAGGGTAGATTCGAGTTCGTATTTCTAAAAATTCAAAGATGTCAAATGGGTTCTATATCAAGAGTAATCTCATTTTTTCGACCCGAGCTTCGCTTACCTTAAAAATTAAAGAGTGCTCAATTTCTTAAAACTGAGCACTGGCTTCTTCGCCGCCATCACCTCATCAAGCCGACGAACGGCAGTGTTGTAGGGTGCGTGCTCGAGCCAGTCGGGATCAGCTTGTGCTTTGCGTAAAATCTCGCCCAAAACATTTGCGTAATTGTCCAGCGTCTCGAGGCTCTCGGTTTCGGTGGGTTCCATCATCATGGCTTCTGGCACAACCAGAGGAAAGTACACGGTCATTGGGTGGACTCCATAATCAAGAAGTCCCTTGGCAATGTCGAGCGTGTGAAGCTCGAGTTTGTCGCCGTTGTTTGTGCTCAGTCCTTTTGGCGGCACTGCCACGAATTCGTGCATGTTCACACGGTCATACGCAATCGTGTAACCCTGTTCGCGCACTTTCACGCGCAAGTAATTGGCGTTCAAAACCGCCATGCTCGAGACATCGTGCAAACCCTCAGCGCCCAGGCTGCGGATGTAGGTGTAAGCCCTGACCAAATTGCCAAAATTTCCGTAATGGCTGCGCACGCGTCCAATCGTGTTTGGACGGTCAAACTCGAGGTTGAACGTTTCCCCAGTTTTCACAATGATCGGCGCAGGCAAGAAAGGCTCGAGGTGTGCCTTGACCCCCACAGGACCCGTTCCAGGACCTCCGCCACCGTGCGGAACGGTGAAGGTTTTGTGCAAGTTCAAGTGAATCACATCAAAGCCCATGTCGCCAGGTCGGGCGCGTCCGACAATTGCGTTGGTGTTTGCCCCGTCGTAATAGAGCTGCACGCCGAATTCATGGGCGGCGGCTGCAATCTCGAGAATTCTGGTTTCAAAAATGCCCAGTGTGTTCGGGTTGGTCAGCATGATCGCGGCAACGTGCGTTCCCAGGGCGGCTTTCAGCGCGTCAAAGTCAACTTCGCCGCGTTCGTTGCCAGGAATTTCAACCACCTCAAAACCCGCCATCGCTGCCGTGGCTGGGTTTGTGCCGTGCGCCGCATCGGGGCAGATCACAACCCGTCTTTGCTCGAGTTCGCCTTTTGCCGCAAAGTATTTGCGAATCATCAGAATACCCGTGAATTCACCGTGCGCCCCGGCAGCGGGTTGCAGTGTGACCGCATCCATGCCCGTGATCTGCCCGAGGCTGCTGGCAAGGTCGTGCAGCAACTCGAGCGCCCCCTGAACGGTGCTTGGGTCTTGATAGGGGTGCAAATCCGTAAACCAGGGCGCAACGGCTTCATGGACTTTGGGGTTGTACTTCATGGTGCAACTGCCGAGCGGATAAAAGTTGGCGTCCACGCTCATCTGGCGATTTGCCAAGCCCGTGTAGTGCCGCACCAAATCGAGTTCCGAGACTTCAGGCAATTTTGGCGGACTGATTCGCAGGTTTTGTGCCCCAAACAAATCTTCAAGGTTGACGTGTTGCGCCAGTTTCGCTTGCGGCGGAATCACGCCGCGCCGTCCCGAAACGGAGCGTTCAAAAATCAGTGGGAAATCAGTGTTGGTTGTGGTTTTTGGTCTCTCGAGTATGGCGGTCATGTTCATTTCACCTTTTCTTGTTTTCAATTCAGTCTTCGTTGAAGTGGTTGTTGCTCAGAAAAACAACTTTAAAACTCGAGACGAGTAACACGATCATGGCGGTCAAGCCCAGAATGCCAACAATGTCGCTGTTAAGTCCCAGCAATTTCAAAGTTACAACCGCCAGCAAAACAAAACTCGAGGTCAACGGAATCGTAGATTTTTGCAGCAAAGATTTCATTAAACCCCTCGTTGCCAATCTTCAAACCGAGCATCGTCTTCGTCCCACCACTCGAGTTGAGACCGCCAAAACAGTTTGTCCATTTCGGCGGTTGCCATAGTCATTAGCAACAAACTCGAGGCAGTCACAAAAAATCCCAACACTTTCAGAAGGTCATTTGGTGCAAAAAGACCAAGCGCCAAGCCCAGCAACAGCATCACAAAACATTGTGTCAGTGCCTCTGGATGCCTGAGCCAGCGCTTGAAGTTCATGCCAGAACCACTTTCAAGGCGTCAATTAAACTCTTTATTTCCTCGAGCGTGTTCAATTCTGTGGCGCTGAACAAACCCACATCGCCAAATCCGTACTCGAGCGGTACGGGCACACAAGCATGAACACCCAATTTTGCCAGCGCCGCCCGAACCTCAATTGCGGGTTTGGGAAGCTTGAGGGCAAATTCGTTAAAGAACTTCCCAACCGTCAAAACCTCGAGTCCCATTTCCCGCATCGCCTGCTCGAGTTCGCCCGCCATAACCGCGCTGGCAATTGCCACCTCGCGCAAACCGTTCGGTCCAAGGCTTGCCAGGTAAATCGAGCTTTGCAACGCCATCAACGCGTGGTTGCTGCAAATGTTGGACTTGGCTTTCGCTCGCCTGATGTGCTGTTCCCTGGCTTGAAGCGTCAGCACGAAACCGCGTTTGCCGTCCACGTCTTTGGTCGCCCCCACAATCCGCCCTGGAAGTTGCCGCATCAAGGCTTCGCGCACGGCAATAAAACCGTAACTCGGACCACC
>JAYTKL010000027.1:0-2740 GCA_043730305.1 Deinococcales bacterium
TAGTTTGTGGAGATGAAATATCATGAATGAACTGAATAAATCTTACGATCCCGCCACCGTCGAACCAACCTGGGCTGAACAATGGGCGAAACCAGGCACGTTCCGCGCCGATGAAACCTCGAGCAAACCCGCGTTTACGATTGTGATTCCCCCGCCGAACGTGACGGGCAGTTTGCATTTGGGTCATGCGCTGGACAACACGATCATTGACATTCTGACGCGGTTCAAACGCATGGCGGGTTTCGAGGCGTTGTACTTGCCTGGGACGGATCACGCGGGCATCAGCACGCAAGTGCTGGTCGAGAAAGAATTGGCACTCGAGGGCAAAACGCGGCATTGTTTGGGGCGCGAAAAGTTTCTCGAGCGGGTCTGGGAGTTCAAAGAAAAAAATGGTGGCACGATCTTGAAGCAGTTGCAACGCCTTGGGGTCAGCGCGGACTGGTTGCGGGAACGCTTCACGATGGATGCGGGCTTGTCTCGGGCGGTGCGGCACACCTTCGTTCAATACTTCCACAAGGGCATGGCATACCGTGGGGAGCGCATCGTGAACTGGGACCCTGTGGCGCAAACGGTGTTGTCCGATCTCGAGGTTGACCGTGAGGAACGCCAGGGGAAAATGTACACACTCATTTATAAACTCAAAGATGGTTCGGGTGAGATGATGGTGGCGACAGTGCGCCCGGAAACGATTTTTGCGGATCAGGCGGTGGCGGTGCACCCAAACGATGAACGCTTCTCGAGTTTGGTTGGGAAACTGGTACAAATTCCGCTGACGAACCGTTTCGTGCCGATCATTGCGGACGAATCGGTGGAGATGGATTTTGGTACGGGTTGCCTCAAGATCACGCCAGCGCATGACCCAACCGATTTCGAGATTGGCAAGCGTCACAATTTGGCGATGCCCAGCGTGATTGACAAGAATGCCAAACTGACGAGCGACCTCGTGCCCGAAGCGTACCGTGGACTCGAGCGTTTTGCCGCCAGAAAATTGGTGGTCAAAGAACTCGAGGCGCAAGGGTTGATGTTTGAAGCCAAAGATTACAAAGTGTCTTTGGGCATTTCGGAGCGCACCAAAGAACCTGTTGAGCCGCTCGTCATGACGCAGTGGTGGTGCAACATGCAAGAACCCGCTCGCAAAGTCCTCGAGAGTCTGGACAAAGGCGAGATGAAACTTGTCCCAGAACGCCACGCGAAGGTCAACCGCGATTGGCTCGAGAACATTCGGGAATGGGCGATAGGGCGGCAAATCTGGTGGGGACATCAACTGCCAGCCTGGTACGATGAGGCTGGAAATTTGTACGTGCCCGACCTCGAGAATCCTGACTTGGATTGCGACAAAGACCCACGGTATGCAGACAAAATTCTGACTCGAGATACAGATGTGTTTGATACCTGGTTCTCGAGTGCGCTGTGGCCATTTTCGACGCTGGGCTGGCCCGACATCACGCCCGATTTCAAAAAGTTTTACCCAAACGATGTGCTGGTGACGGGCTACGATATTTTGTTCTTCTGGGTTGCCCGAATGCAAATGGCTGGACTCGAGTTTACCCAGAAAGCGCCGTTTCACACGATTGTGCTGCATGGTTTGTACCTGGATGCCAAGGGTCAGAAAATGTCGAAGTCCAAAAACAACGGCATTGACCCACTCGAGTTGATGGACAAGTTCGGTGCGGATGCGTGTCGTTTTGCCTGGGCGTTCTTGGCGACGGGCGGGCAGGACATCAAGCACGACGAGCGGCGTTACGAGCAGGGACGGAATTTTGCCAACAAGCTCTGGAACGCGTCACGGTTTGCCATGATGAACCTCGAGATTCCAGCTTCGGGCGACTTGATTCCGACCCTGGCGGATCGTTGGATTGTCTCGAGGTTGAATGCAGTCATTGCGCAAGCCACCAAGGAACTTGAGGTCTTTGATCTGGCGGCAGCCATTCGCACGATTTACGCGTTTACCTGGGATGAATTCTGCGATTGGTACATCGAGGCGGCGAAGCCAGCGCTGAAGGTTGGCAACCCAGCCACCCAAGAAATTTTGAAGCACACGCTCGAGAGCATTCTGAAAATGCTCGCGCCGTTCATGCCGTTCATCACATCAGAAATTTTTGCGGCGTTAAATCCGAACGCGGAGCAACTCTCCAAACTCGAGTTTCCGACACCAGAGGCAAATTACGAAGACCCTGGTGCGCTGCGCGAGTTCGGGTATGTGAAAGAGGCAATTTCGTTGGTGCGAAGCTTGCGTTCGGAACTCAACCTGTCACCCGCGCAAACCATGATGGTGGGCGTGGCAGGAGAAGGGTTGGAGGCGGTCAACAATAACCTCGAGACGTTTAAAGCGCTTGCAAAAGCTGAAATCGGTACGCTGATCGGCAAAACCCTCGCCAGCGTCGCGCCAGGGCTTGAAGTGCGCGTGGCGTTTGAGGGTCTGGTGGACGTCAACGATTGGCTCGAGAAAGCCAAAAAGCGCGTGATCGAATTTGAAAAGCAAATTGCGCAAGCCAAAGGGAAACTTTCCAACGAAGGTTTTGTGGCTCGAGCGCCGGCGGAAGTGATCGAAGAGGAAAACCGTCGCGTGATCGATTTTAGAGCGCAACTCGAGCGTTTAAAGGTGGTGCTCGAACAGTTTTAGTAGGGGCGCTGCTTGCTGCCATACATTCCAACTAATTCACGAAATACTGTCATTCACGTCTTCCCTGCATATCGTGCCTTACGTACTAAAATCAGATTTGAACTTAAATCACGATAC
>JAYTKL010000028.1:0-6680 GCA_043730305.1 Deinococcales bacterium
TGCAACTCGAGATCATCGTGCAAGCTGAAGGTTAACTTGGCTTTCATCGGACATTCAATCGCCGTGCCACACGATTCGCCATCACCCTGCGCCGCATGACCGTCACCCGTCGAAAACAACGCCCCATCCACCCGAACTGGCAAGAACAAAGTGCTACCAACCACCAACTCGCGGCAATCGAGATTACCGCCAACCGCTCGAGGTGGACTGGTCGAATGGTTGCCAGCCTCGGCAGGGGCGACACCCATCACCCCAAGGAACGCCCCCAGTCTCACGGCAAAACCCGAAGGCAAACGCGCGAGACCAGAGGCAAGATCAATATCCCAAATGTAAAAACCCTTGCGGTCTGTTAGCCCAAGCCGTTGGTTGATATCGCTCTGCCAACCACCCGCTGCCTGCCAACCCCACGCGCCCGGAGTCAAAGCATCCACCCGCACCCCAAGCGCCATGCCCAACTTTGCGCCACGCACAAAAACAGGACCACACAAAGCATGACCCGCATCCAAAACCACGTTTCTGGGTTCAAACTTTTGCCCAGAGCCATCAACGTTCGGACGTTCGGAATACCACCGCGCATCGAGCAAATCAAACTCCACACTATCGCCAGCATCAATCTCGAGCACAGGTTGAAGATCATGAGAAAAATGCCCATGAAGGCTACGGCGGTTCAATTCCAATCGGTGAATGGTCAAGATAAACCTCGAGTTTCTGACAAGGAGTTTGTCACCAGAATCATAAGGCGAATAAGAGAAATTTTGTGCACTTTAGAGACTCGAGGGCATGAGCTTTCCACCTCATCCCCAGCCCTTCTTGCCCTTAAAGCAGCACCTGTCTTGATCCCAAAACGCACCTGTCGGGCGGGATCACTAACGCGCTTGGGCGCTTCTTGGTTTCAAGACGCACCTTCTTGCCCCTTAAAGCAGCACCTAACGGGCTTGGGGCGCTAACGGGCGAAACCGCTTCTCTCCTGGGAGAGAAGGATGCTTTATTGCTGTCTCGAGTGGGGGCATGGATTTTTGGTTTAAGATTTTTTGTGTGAAATCGCCGCCGTACATGCTCGAGCTTCAAAAGGCGCAACGGCAAAATTCAACGCCAGCCGAAAAAATACTGTGGCGGGTTTTGCGAGGCAAAAGTCTCGAGGGAGTGCGGTTTTGTGTTGAATAACTTGTCAGACAAAACCCAATCGCGTACCATAAAAGCATGACGCTATTGATTGACCAAAACGGAAAACTCGAGATTCCCGAAAGTTTACGGGCGGCTTTACACCTCGAGCCTGGAAGTGAAGTTCAAATCGAACAAAAAGGCGAAACGCTTGTACTGAGCGCCGCAAAGCCTGAACCGTACCTCAAACGGGTTGGTAGGATTTTAATGTGGACAGGTGAAGTCGGACCAGAAATGAACGATGCCATTCAGCGAATGCGTGAAGATCGCGCTCGAGAAGTAACAGCAATTTAAAACTCAAAAAGTTTTTTCAAGATTTACAGCAACACTGCAAATGGCTTAAGTCGTCTTACTGTTCCGTGTAAATCCTGTTTTTCCAGCATTTGCAGAAACTCATCAACGGTCAATGGTGGGTGTTTCATTGATTGACGTTGCAAACCCAATGCACTTATCACAACAGCAGAATTGATATCCAGCAAACGACCAATAAATTCATCTGGATGCAATGCCTCAATTCCAAGAGGTTCAAGGCTTGCTCGAGGAAAATCCGACAGGTTTTTGGTCGTAATGATGGTTGCTCGAGCTTGAATTGCAGCCGCGAGAACGTGTCTATCATCGTTATCAGGAAGTTGCAGCGTTTGGATCACATGTTCAAAATTAATTACCAAAGCGTTAGGCACGGCAGCGTTCATGAGTTCCTGAGTGCGTTCCAATTTTGAACGCTCGAGATCAACACGATTTTGAAGCACATTGCGCAACCATTCGGCTTGAATCAAATGCGTCCAACGCGCCTCTACAAGGGGTGTTAACGCCAAGTGCATGAGTACGTCGCGCAACGGAGCGGCATACAAAACATTGGCATCGTAAACCACAACCAATGCAGTCACTCAGTAACCCATGTTCAGCAATTGCCCTTGTTCAACCAATTCACGCAGCGCCGCCCGACGTTTTGCGTCTTCGGGTAAAAACGCAGATTGCGTTTCTAACTCCTCTTGCATTTTCAGCAACTCGAGCGCCTGGGTTAAAACCTGTTCGGTGTTGTTGTAAACACCGTTCTTGACCCTTGCAGCGATCCATTCCTCGAGTTGTGGTGACAAGCTGACGGTCATAGTGAAATTTTAGCACAATCCAAAAGTATCTCGAGAATTGTATTCGTGCTTAAAACTCGAGCGGCAAGCATTTTCGCCTCTCATCCCCGACTGTTCTTGCCCTTACAACAGCACCTGACGGGCTTGGGCGCTTCTCTCCGCCGGAGAGAAGGGAGCTATATTACTATTTTGAGTGGCGGCAATGGATTTTGGTTTAAGATTTTCTTGTGAAATCGCCGTCGTACATACTCGAGCTTCAAAAGGCAGGCTTTTATCACGACTCGAGTCCAAAATTTGCTGAACTTGAGTTCTTGACTGAATACCCACAAGCCCTCACCCCGTCGTTCGCTGCGCTCACAACGACCCTCTCCCGCATATGCGGGAGAGGGTGACGAGCCTAAGCGAGTCGGGTGAGGGCTATCAACGATTTCATAGGCACAGAAAGCAAAAATCAATCAATTGTCGTCATCTTGTGAGTCCCTGAGAACCTTGTACTAGGGTCATGATAAGAGCCTATCAAAAGGCGCAACGGCGGAATCCAACGCCAGCCGAAGAAATGCTGTGGCGGGTGTTGCGAGGCAAGAGTCTCGAGGGAGTGCGAGCTTAGCGCAAAGATTGCGGCAAGTCTGTACTGAAAACGGGTCCTGGTTCAACTGTCGGTACAAGTTGAACAACCACCCGATAGCCTAAACCCGAAGCGAACCTTGCAAGCGTG
Organism: Deinococcales bacterium; assembly: GCA_043730305.1. Classification (GTDB taxonomy): domain Bacteria; phylum Deinococcota; class Deinococci; order Deinococcales; family JAAFIG01; genus JANXTZ01. The sequence continues at coordinate 2,965 of JAYTKL010000028.1, forward strand.
TCAAGCTCGAGGTCAACACTGGCTTGTTCAACCGCCGTGACTCGAGGTTGACTGACCCCAACTTTTTCTCCAAGTGCTCGAGTGCTGAGTTTACGAGATTGACGGGCAAGGCGCAGCAATTCGCCAACCCGAGAGGCAATCACAAATTCTTGAACTTGTGATTCGATAGCGGCTGGGTGCGTCTCGAGCATCGCTTTTGGGTTGGCAACATGTGCCGCTCGTTCTGGTTTGCCTCGCAATGCCTCGAGTTTCGCTTTTGTGCTGGCACTGATAATTCTTTGTGTTGTGCTGGGTTGCTGGGATTTCATGATTGTTTCCTCTCTCGCCACTTCTTCAGACTTTCTCTTTCGGTTTGCCTTGACAACATGTGCGCTGGAAAAAGTGGGCGATTTTTCTCGAGCGCCTCAAGAATTTCAACAGCCTCACCAAGCATCCATTCGTCACTTTTAGTTTCGTTTTTGCATTCGGCATGGACAAGATAAAAACGGTCATCGTCACCACGAATGTAATATGCCCTCGCGCCGCCTTCGCTGGTGCGGTCTTTGAGTTCGTAAATTGCATCGAACAAATGCTTGCGGTATCGGCTTTCTTGCCCGTGAAGGTACAAATCTGTTGCCATGTTGACCAATTAGTTGACACAAAGCTGTTTTCGTTTAACGACCAATTCGAGCAAATCTTGAATGAACAGTGAATGCGGTTCGTTGAGGCGATCAGGGTGAAAAGGGAGAACCAGTGAAAAACTCACGATTTGATAACCCTAGCATTATTAAACTCTAAATTCAAGAAGCTCGAGACTTGGAAAGATTTTTTCTTGAAAACTCGAGGGACGGGTACTTCTTCGCCTCTCATCCCCAGCCCTTCTCTCCGCCGGAGAGAAGGGAGTTTTCTGGCTGTCTCGAGTAGCGGGAATGAGTTTTAGTTTAAGATTTTTATTGTGAAAGTGCCGCCATACATGCTCGAGCTTCAAAAGGCGCAACGGCAGAATCCAACGCCAGCCGAAGAAGTACTGTGGCAGGTTTTGCGTGGTAAGAATCTCGAGGGCTGCGGGTGTTGCGTTTTAGCAATGATTTGGTGCTCGAGGAATTGCCTGAAGTGGTCATGTCAATCTACTAAAGAGTAGATTGACAATTATCTACATTTATGTTAACTTATGCTCGTGGCTAAACTTCCTCCATTCACTGACCAAGGCATACTGCCACCAGGCGACTACCCACTAACGTTCCTCGAGTTGCGAGATTCTATGCTTGTTGGGTACGCAACGCCAAACTGGGATGCCGTCTGGCGTTTGTCACTCGTCAACCAGTGCGAAATCATGGTCAACCAACTCTGGCAAGTGGGTGTTACAGAAATTTTCCTTGATGGTTCGTTTGTTGAAGAAAAATCGCACCCAAACGATATTGACGGCTATTTTGAATGCGACCTTCAACAGCTCGCCAGTGGCGATTTACAACGGCAACTGAATGCTCTTGACCCGCATAAAATCTGGACTTGGGACGCAAGCTCGAGACGCGCTTATCGTGGTGATCCCAAAAAGCAACTACCAATGTGGCATCGCTATCGCACCGAACTTTACCCACACGTTGGACAGCTCTCAGGCATCCAAGATTCTCTTGGGCATCAATTGACATTTCCATCCGCATTCCGTCAACAACGGAATACACACGCAGCAAAAGGCATTATCAAAATTCTCAAAAATACAGGAGGAGGTCAAGCATGATCCGCACCGAAAGCGAATACCGCAAAACGCTCGAAAGACTCGAGCAGAATAAAACCCAGATTCGCTCACAGCGCCAGCATCTCGAGGCACAAGGTTTCAACACCGACCAAACAGAACGGGTACTCCAACCCTTACTGTCATTTCAAGCCCAACTCGAGGAAGAAATCGAAATTTATGACCGCCTGCGCCGAGGCGAACTGCCAACGCTCTACTCGCTCAGTGACATTGGACAATGGTTGATCGGCGTTCGGATTTCGCAAGGTTTAAGCCAGAAAGAACTCGCAGGGCGTTTGAACGTTTCCGAACAACAAATTTCACGCGACGAACGCAACGAATACCACGGCATTACCATAGACCGAGCCGAGCAAATACTGCAAACAATGGGTGTGCAATACCGACTCGAGGATGACACCTTGGGACAACCCACGTTCACCGAAACCAAAGCCGTTATTGCTCGAGTATCACCGCCCCAAACACCAGAAATGCCAGCTTTAAGTTTGCCAGATCAAGTGGCGGTGTACTTGCGGGCAGATCGAAAATTAAAACCCGAAAATGCGGTGCAGTTGGCAGAAATTTTTCGATTGGCGTACCAAGCGATGGCGGGAGAAACATCAGAACGGACAGCGCCGAAGGTGTGAAGCTCGAGGGACGGGAATTTGTTCTCCTCTCATCCCCGACCCTTCTCTCCCAGGAGAGAAGGGAGCTTTGTTGCTATTTTGTGTGGCGGAAATGGATTTTTGGTTTAAGATTTTTTTTGTGAAAGTACCGTCGTACATGCTCGAGCTTCAAAAAGCACAACGGCAAAATTCAACGCCAGCCGAAGAAATCCTGTGGCGGGTTTTGTGAGGCGGGAATCTCGAGGGGATGCGGTTTTTGCGGCAGAAAGCGTTTGGGCGGTACATTGTGGATTTTACTGCGCCAGCGCCAAACTGGTGATCGAATTGGACGGTGAAGTGCATGACACGATTGAAGCCCAAGCTTATGCGCCGTGCGAACCGAAACACTGGAAGCGCGAATAGCCCGCCAGGTGCTGTCTTATGAGCAAGAAGCTCGAGGGTTGTGGGTGTTGCGTTTTTGCAATGACTTGACACTCGAGAAGTACGGTTTGAGCCTACAAAACGTGAAACTCGAGGGAAAAATCTCGAGTTACCCCAAAACAACCCGCAACGCTTCGCACACACCCTCAAAATTCTCGAACACCTGAGCATTCGTAAACCGCACCATTTTTAGCCCCAAAGCCTCGAGAAATACTGTTCGTTCTGCATCATACGCAACACCCGCATCCGTAAAATGCGATTCGCCATCCACCTCAACCACCGTTTTTCGTTTGGCACAATAAAAATCCACAATATACGACCCAAACGGACGCTGCCTTCGCACTCGAGGCTCAAAATCCCTCAAAAACCCAAACCACAACCTTGCCTCTGCTCGAGTTAAACCCTGCCGCATCTCACGCGCTCGAGGAATCAAAGCTTTGGTGTACGTTTCCACACCCAATTTTACACCACCCCAACCAGAACCCCCCTGCTCGCAGGGGGGTCGCCGCGTGCAAGCAAAGTCTAATTATTTCTTAACTCGAGCCTGACTGGTGACTGCGGCGGGGGGGTTTGGACAAGGAAGCCGTCACTCGCAAACCCAACCCCTCCGTCACTCGCTGCGCTCGTGCCACCTCCCCTGCACGCAGGGGAGATTTTTGGGGTGCAAAAAGTGTGAATCTCGAGGGTTGCGGGTGTTGCGTTTTCGGAATGACTTGACACTCGAGAAGTACAGTTTGAGCCTGCAAAACGTGAAACTCGAGAGGTAAATCGAGGTTTATCCCAAAATAACCCGCAACGCTTCGCACACACCCTCAAAATTCTCGAGCACCTGAGCATTCGTAAACCGCACAACCTTTATCCCCAAACCTTCGAGAAACACTGTTCGTTCTGCATCATACGCAACACCCGCATCCGTAAAATGCGATTCGCCATCCACCTCAACCACCGTTTTTCGTTTGGCA
>JAYTKL010000029.1:0-18505 GCA_043730305.1 Deinococcales bacterium
AACAAAAAATAATCTTCTAATGGTGTAATTGAGCATTTATAATTCTCGAGTTTCTTGATTCAATTTTTACGATTTGGGGAGCGCACAATGCGCTCCCCGATTCAAATTAGACTGGAATTACTTCTTGGAAATCTTTTCAAAACGCACTTGCCCCTGAGCGTTGCGTTTGTACCCTTGAACGCTGGTGGACAACGTGATTGGCACTTTAGGTTGGTACAAAATGGCAAACGGACCTTCCTCGAGTTGCAACTCGGTCAGTTGCTTGTAAAGCGCATTGCGTTTGGTGCTGTTGGTCTCGAGTGCCGCTTGTTGCGCGAGCTTGCTGGCGGTTGGGTTGTTCCAGGCATTGCGCCATGCAAGGCTCTTCGCACCGTAATCGCTCATAGGTGTTGCGTTGCCGTCCGGATCTGGAAAGTCCGGACTCCAACCAACAAGCACCATTTGGGCTTTCTGAGCGCGGTAAATGCCGAGCAGCTCAGATTGCACGATTTGTTTGATGTTGGCTTTCAAACCAATTTTGGCAAGATCGGATTGGATTTTGGCAGCCAAATCTGCGCACGGCACACCCGCCGCGCACGAACCTTGTGGCACGAGCATTTCAAACTCGAAGCCATTTGGTTTGCCTGCTGCGGACAACAAGGCTTTGGCTTTCTCGACGTTGACGCTGTACGGATTGGAGGCATTAAAGCCGAACAAACCCGCTGGAATAATCGTTTGGACTTTGCGTGCGTTTCCGCCAGCCAGCACGTTCACCATGCTGTCCTGGTCAATAGCCCAACGCACGGCTTGGCGAACTCGAGCGTCCTCAAACAGACTGCCCGCGCCTGAGTTCATGCCCAGGTATTGCAAACGCAATGAATCGGCTTTGTAGACCACGAACTTGGAATCTGTCGCTTTGGATTTCACCATGTCAGGCGTCAGGTTTTCGGCAATGTCAACTTCGCCGCTCTCGAGCGCAATTTTTTGGGTGTTGGCTTCTTTCATTTCACGCAAAATAATGCGGCTGAGTCGGGGCAGCAACCTCGAGTTTTTGTTAGCATCAAGAATTACTTGTTGGTTTTGATCCCAACGGTTTAAAACATAAGGTCCAGAACCCGCCGAGTTATTCTTGAGCCATGCCGAGCCGTAATCGTTGTTGACAACGTGCGATTTCACGACAGCGCTGTCTACGATTCCACCAATGTTAAAGGTTAAAAGGTTGAGGAAGGCGGCAGGGCTAGCGGTTTTGGGCAGGGTCACTTCGACAGTATTTTTGTTGATCGCTTTGGTGCTGCCAACTTTCATGTTGGCAACCTCGTCAAACAAAAACGAACCGTTGCCTTTGAGCGCAATCGCACGGTCAAAAGTGTAGACCACATCGTCGCTGGTCACAGGATTGCCCGAAGCGAATTTTTGGTTGCGCAAGTTAAACGTAACCTTCCAAGAATCGCCAGCGTCTTTGGTTGCCCATTTGGTGGCAATGCCTGCTTTGAGCGTGGACAAATCCTCGCCTTCAAACTTCACCAGCGTTTCGTACAAGTTATCGGTCACTAAACCACCCGAGAATTCGTAACTGATGCCCGGATCGAGCGAGATCAAATCCGAGAAATCACCGCCGTACACCAGCGTACTCGAGCGTGAATTTTGAGCCACGCCCACCGCGAGTAAACCAATGCCCACCAATACTGCTGCGCCAATACGTTTTCGCATACACCCCTCCTCATTTGAAAAGCTTTTCCAGTCTACGCTATTTCAATCATTGCGGTTTGACACCCTTGTGACTTTTTGACTGCGTTCAAATTGCTCGAGGGTTCAGCAAAGACGCGGTTTTGAGCTTGATACATAACAATCTCGAGCTGGGCATCTAAGCTCAGCTCGAGATTTATGCGACATTACTGCTTGGAGATTTTTTCAAACCGAATCTGATTTTGCGCGTTGCGCAAGTAGCCTTTGACGGATTTGTTGAGCGTCACCGAAACGGTGGGTTGGAACAAAATCGCAAATGGTCCATCCTCGAGTTGCAGTTCGGTCAGTTGCTTGTACAGGGCTGCGCGTTTGGTTGGGTTTGGCTCGAGTGCCGCTTTTTGCGCTAGCGTTCCCGCCGTTGGGTTGTTCCAGACGTTGCGCCATGCCAGGCTTTTTGCACCGAAGTCGCTCATTGGGGTGGCGTTGCCGTCTGGATCGGGAAAATCCGGTGACCAGTCAACCAGCACCATCGTGGCTTTTTGGGCGCGGTAGAGTGGGTAGAGTTCGGAATCGACCAGTTGTTTGATGTTGGCTTTCAAACCGATTTTTGCCAGGTCAGACTGAATTTTGGCTGCCAGATCGGCGCAAGGAATGCCTGCCAGGCAAGCGCCCTGCGGCGTCAGCATGTCGAACTCGAAGCCGCCCTCTTTGCCTGCCGCTTTCAAGAGTTCTTTGGCTTTCTCTGGGTTTAAGTTGTACGGCGTGGCGGGGTTAAAGCCAAATAAACCCGCAGGAATAATGGTTTGCACCTTGCGGGCGTTGCCACCAGCCAAACTTTTGATGATGCCGTCCTGATCAAGCGCGTAACGCACCGCCTGACGAACTCGAGCATCTTTGAATGGGCTGGCATCGCCAACGTTCATGCCCAAGTATTGAAGATTTAAAGAATCGGCTTGGTACACGTTGAACTTACCCTCGGCTGCCTTGGCTTTGACCATGTCAGGCGTCAGGTTGTCGGCAATGTCAATTTCACCACTCTCGAGCGCAATTTTTTGGGTGTTGGCTTCTTTGATCTCGCGCAAGATAATGCGGCTTAAACGAGGCAGCAACCTCGAGTTTTTGTTGGCGTCCAAGACCACCGATTGGCTTTGATCCCAACGGTTTAAAACGTAAGGACCAGAACCAGCCGAGTTCTTCTTGAGCCAGTTTGTACCGTAATCGTTGTCCATAACGTGGGTTTTCACGATGGCACTGTCAACGATACCGCCAATGTTAAAAGTCAAAAGGTTCAGGAACGCCGCAGGGCTGGCGGTCTTTGGAAAACTGACTTCGACGGTGTTTTTGTTGATCGCTTTGGTGCTGCCAACTTTCATGTTGGCAACGCTGGTGAACAGGAACGAACCAGGACCTTTGAGCGCAATCGCACGGTCAAAGGTGTAAACCACGTCATCGCTGGTCACAGGATTGCCCGAGGCAAATTTTTGGTTGCGCAAGGTAAACGTGACTTTCCAAGCGTCACCCGCGTCTTTGGTCGTCCATTTGGTCGCAATGCTGGGCTTGAGGGTGGATAGGTCTTCACCTTCAAATTTCACCAGCGTTTCGTAGAGGTTGTTGGTGACCAAACTGCCCGCAAATTCGTAACTTTGACCAGGGTCGAGGGTGATTAACCCTGAGAAATCTCCGCCGTAAATCAGGGTGCTCGAGCGAGAATTTTGAGCCGTCACGCCAACGGTCAACAATCCAATACCGAGCAGCGCTGCCACTGCACCCAAACGCTTGTTCATAGGTTCTCCTCTGATAGAAATTGCAAGTCGTGCGTTTGAATCGGAGCATCTGTCCTTCAAGCGCACTTGTCTTTTTGCAATTTTTATTGCTAGATTAGACTATCATTTTGAAATTTATTTTGCAAACTCGAGCGTCATCAAAACCTCTAAAATAAACACAGACATCAAGCCTCGAGATTGGACGAAATTCATGACCCTGCGCGAACGCATTGACCACAACACCGCCGACTTCTCGCCATCCGACCACCAAATTGCCGCGCACTTTCTGGCAAACCTCGAGGCAACGCTTTTGCTTTCGGGCGCAGAACTCGCCACCCAACTCGAGACAAGCCCCTCGAGCATCACACGGTTTGCCCAGCGCCTTGGGTTTGAAGGTTATCCAGATTTACGCCGTGCGTTGCGCCGCGAACTGCGCGAACAACATGCACCGTCCGTGCCAGCCGCCAAAGAGGGCGTCTTTGCCGCGTACTGGCAACGCGAAAAACACAACCTAGAAGAACTCAGCCGCACCTCCGACAGCCTGCTCGAGCGTGTCTGTGAAGTGCTTGCAACCGCCAAGCGCGTCTGGATTCTGGGTTCACGTTCTAACCTTGGTCACGCCATTTTGACCCAAGAACTGCTCTCGAGCGTCCGCACCGAAGTCAGGCTGCTCGAGCCGAGCACCATGTTCAGCCCAGAAATTTTGCTGGATGCCAGCGATAACGACACTGTTCTGGTTTTTTCGACAAGGCGTTACGCACGTTCAAGCACCCAAATCGCCACCACCCTGAGAGCGAGTGGAGCGAGCATTTTGCTGGTCACAGACAACGGCGCGTCGCCGCTGCTGCCACTGGCAAGCCATATTTTGCGCGTCCCAACCCAAGCCATAGACCAATACGGCGCGTCAGGTCTCATGTCCAGCCTTGCACACCTGCTGGTGATCGGCACGGCGCAACGCTGCGAGACAAGCCGACGGGAACAACTCGAGGGATTGCTGGAAGAATTGTCTGTTTTTGAGTGAGGGTTGAGCGCGGGTTTGGAGAATGGTTAAAATGGCGACCTGAAAGGTTGACAAATTATCGTTTTTAATATAAATTTAGTCAGATGGCTAAATTTATATTAATTTGAGGTGACACTATGAGTACAACGAACTTATCAAATCCGTTTCGACCAGGAGCAGGACACATGCCTCCTTATTTGGCAGGGCGCGAAGTTGAAATGGGTGATTTTTCACGGCTTCTTGACCAAACTACTATTTTAGATAATCTGGTCTTAACTGGGTTACGAGGTGTTGGAAAAACTGTTCTATTAGAGACTTTTAAGCCAAAAGCGCAAGGTAAAAATTGGCTTTGGGTGGGTACTGATTTATCAGAGGCGGCAAGTCTCAATGAGGCAAACATTGCTATACGCTTACTCACTGATTTATCCGTAACTACATCACGATTTCCTATTGGTACTACGCAAGAACGAAGCTTAGGATTTGATCCTACAATAAAACAAAGACCGATTACACTTAATTTTCAATATCTTAGCGCCATCTATGAAGAAACACCTGGTTTACCAGTAGATAAACTTAAACGTGTTCTTGAGCTTGTTTGGTCATACATAAGTAATATTCCTGAAATTAAGGGAATTATTTTTGCTTACGATGAAGCTCAAAATCTCTCCGATCATGCAGAAAAAGATCAATTTCCACTATCTCTTCTTCTTGACTTATTTCAATCTATTCAAAGAAAAGGAATTCCCTTCATGCTTGCTCTTACGGGTTTACCAACTTTGTTTCCAAAGCTAGTTGAAGCACGAACTTACTCGGAGCGCATGTTTCGCGTCGTTTTTTTAGACAAATTAAATGAAAAAGCTGCAAAAGAGGCAATCCAAAAACCTTTAGTTGGGCATGAACTTCAACTATCTAAGGTTTCAATTGATCAAATTGCTGAATTATCTGGCGGATACCCATATTTTGTACAATTCATTTGCCGTGAAGTCTATGATTTATTTATTCAAAAAATTAAGGATGGCTCTAATCCTTTTGTCCCCAGAGAAGAAATTATTAGGAAACTAGATTCAGATTTTTTCGCAGGTCGGTGGGCGCGTGCCACAGATAGGCAGAGAGACCTTCTGATAATGATTGCAAAGCTAGAAAATCATGATACTGAATTCTCTGTACAGGATATTGTTAACTTTTCTAAGCAATCAGAAAAACCTTTTAGCAGTAGCCATGTAAACCAAATGCTATCTGCTTTGAGTGATGCTGGTTTAGTTTACAAAAATCGACATGGTAAATATTCTTTTGCAGTTCCGTTACTTGGTCAGTTTATTCTTCGGCAAGAAAGCTAAAGTGCGTAATTTCGTGAATCACGATTTCTAGTCATCTTTCTCGAGCGCCTGCCTAACAGCCTCATGGTACTTGTCTCGAGCCATATGAAAAGTGTACTGCTTTCGGTCATGAACATCCAAGCACTGGTAACTGAATAAATCCAACTACGCCATTCGCTCGAGTACAAACTCCAACTCATGACGTATGCTGCCTGCCTATGGAAGGTTTGTTCATCGCCAAAATTCTCGAGGAATTAGAAGTGCTGCTTCCAGCCCGCAATTTAGGCTGGGTGTTTCCAAACGAAACCACTGCCGCATTGTTGCTCGAGCCAATTGCCAAAAATGCCAAGCCGTTCAATTTGGTTTTTGCGTACCGCCCACCAACCCCAGCGTTGTACTTAAACCGTGACAAACTCGAGGGCGGCGCGGTCAATGCCTTCGGACGGGCGCTCGATGGTCGGGTCAAGGGAACGCTCGAGCGGGTGTCGCAACTGAAATTAGACCGCGTGGTGATGCTCGAGTTTGCCGACGCGCCAGGTTTTGTGGCGCTCCCAGCCGTAAGGGTTTTGTTCGAGTTGACCGGACGCAACACCAACATGCTGATGCTCGAGCCTGGAACGGGTTTTGAGGGGAAGATTCTGGCAACAGCGCGGGAAATTACGGGTGATCGCAACCGTTTCAGGCAAATTCGGACAGGTGGCAAGTACACCGCACCGCCGCCATACGAAAAGCTTGACCCCAGAACCGCCAGCGACGCCGAATTGCGCGAGAGGCTTTCTGGCAAACCAATCCCTGGTTGGGCAAAACAATTGGATGGCTTGGGTCCAAGTTTGGCGCAAGAACTCGAGTTTCGCGCCGAAAAATTTGAGGGCACAGAATTTGAACGCGGTTTGATGGCACTCAGGGCGTTGACCGCAAACCCCAGCCTCTCGAGCGAGCAAAGTTTATCCGACCAAGCCAGAGGTCGCGCCAACGAAGACCGACTGTTTGCCCTGCGCAAAACCTTACGCGAACCGCTCGAGAAACGTGCCAAACTGCTCGAAAAGCAACTTGAAGACGTCAACCGAGCCAGGGAAGCGCTGCTTGAAGGTTGGCAAGCTCGAGAGTGGGCGGACACCTTGCTGGCGTTTGTACGCGACGTGCCAATAGGAGTCTCAAGCGTGACCCTGCCGAACTTATACGGCGCTGGTGAAATTCAAATTCCGCTCGAGCCAACCCTAGACGCCGCCCAAAATGCCAACAAGCTTTACGCCCGAGCACGCCGCCGCGAAGAGGTCTTTGCCAAACTCGAGGAACGCGAACCTGTACTGCTGGCAACACAACGCGAAGTTCTGGACTTGCTGGCAACTTTAGAGACCGCCAACATCAGCAAACTCGAGAAACTGCTCGAAGCTGATGACAACAACCGCGAAGCGCCGCCCGCCGTGGGAATGCGCTTTAAAACCAAAAACGGTTTTGAAGTGCTGGTCGGACGCAACGACAAAGAAAACGATGTTTTAACCCACAAACTCGCCAAGAGCATGGATGTCTGGATGCACGTTCAAGGCTACCCAGGGTCGCACGTGATCGTTCGCGCCAAAAACCGTGAAGTGCCTTTTACCGACATTCTCGAGGCTGCCAGCATCGCCGCGCATTTCAGCAAAGCCAAAGGCAGCACCAACGTGCCAGTCGATTACACGCTTGCCAAAAGCGTTTGGCGTCCCAAAGGTGCTCGAGCGGGAGCGGTCTACTTTAGCCATCAGAAAACGGTGTTTGTCGAACCTGGATTGCCTGAAAGGGTTTGAACAAGATTCTGGTTTGCCGTGAATTGTTGTTTCACTCGAGATACTTTTGTATTCTGAAATCAGGATTTTGTTGACAGCCAAATCCTCAATACGCCAAAACGCCAATTGTTGTCCCATCATTTGCACTGTTAAACTCGGCGAGCGGTTTTCATCACATCAAAAGCTGGTTGGGGTTTTTCATGGATCAAATAGAGTTCGCAAAAATTTTAGATGACCTCACCCGTTTAAAGTCCTTTTCTGGAGTGATTTCTATCCGTTGGCAGGGCAAAACACTTTATGAAAAAGCCTTCGGTTACGCTGACCATAGCAATAAACTCGAGAATGAGTTGAATACACGTTTTGGTATTGCTTCTGGCACAAAATTTCTGACGGCTTTGGCGATTGGCAAATTGATTGAGGCAAAAAAGCTGGCATTTTCAACAACATTAAAGGACTGTATTCCGTATCAATTTCCAAATTATTCCGCAGAAATTACCATTGGACACCTGCTGAATCACACCTCTGGCATTCCCGATTATTACGACGAAGAAAAAATAACAGACTTTGAAAATTTTGCGCTCAACGTCCCGACGTACAATTTAAAAACGCTTCGAGATTATCTGCCAACATTTCCAGATGAACCCATGAAATTTATGCCTGGAACGCAGTTTTCTTACTGCAATGGTGGGTTTATTCTTTTGGGTCTTGTGATCGAAGAAATCACTGGCATGAGATACCAAGACTATGTGACCCAAGAAATTTTGAAACCAATTGGTATGAAAGACTCTGGATTTTTCTGGCTGAATAAATTGCCCGAAAAAACAGCTTTGGGTTATTTGAACGATGCGGCAGGTTGGCGCACCAATATCTACAATCTGCCAATTGTTGGCGGTTCAGACGGTGGTGTGTTCACAACTGTTCAAGACATATCCATATTATGGAAAGCATTTTTTGATTGTCAAATTTTATCAAAAGAGCTGGTTGAAATCTACACTCAACCGTCGGTCAAAGTTGAATCTGAAGGCGAAAATACCCATTACGGTTATGGACTCTGGATTCAGGAAAATGAAAACCAAACTCGAGAAGTCTACATCTTGGGCGGTGATGCTGGGGTTTCGTTTCGGTCTGGTGTGAACCGAGCACAAAACCTTCAAAGCACAATTGTTTCAAACACCACCAACGGCGTTTGGACGATACTCAAAGAAGTGAATGCCGCACTGCGTGATTTACAGCCTCAGGCGTAACATTTTTGTCATGTCTCGAGCTTTGGCACAAAGCAACAATCTTGTGTTGTGCTTAGAGCATCAGAAATTAGTTGGCATCCCAAAGGTGCTCAAGCGGGAGTGGTGTACTTTTTTAGCCATTACAGCACCTTGTACAATGTTTGACGCGAAGCGTCAGACATTGGCGACCAGAGGGAGTGGCAACAGACAGCGGTTTTCATAGAAGTGAGAGCGCGGAGCGCGTCAACGGATATGAAAACTGCTGTAGAGAACAGTGTTTGTCGAATCTGGATTGCCTGGAAGGGTATCGTGAGGCTCGAGATTATACGGATTCAATGTCAAAACCTGACTCGAAAGGATTGACAAAATGCACGCCCTCGAGGGTCGCGCCCGTGTTGAAATCTTCGGAAAGTATGATCGGGATTTGATTGAGTTTTGCCGCCGCCCAAATTTGAGCATCGAAATACGAAAGTTGATGATCTCGCACCCCGCGAACAGCTTCAAGCACCACGGCTGGCGTTAACGACACGATCACAAAACTGGCTTGATAGGCTTGCAGGTGTTGATAAACCTGATCGGCTGGCATCCTAAACTTTTTTAAACTGACGTTGGCGTACTCGGCGAGCACTTGGGCTGGGAGGGCGGTATCGTCAGGGTTAAGCACACAAAGCAGCCGAATGGCAAGTTCCTGTTTGAGCAAGTCACGCTTGTCAATGGTATGAATCAAAATATTCGTGTCAATCAGGCAACGCATCAGCTTTGATCTGAACCCCAACGTTCGAGACGCTGTTCGTTGGCATAAGCATCACCGCGTTTGTAAACATAATCCGTATCTGGTTGGTGCGTACGCGAGAAAGCTCGAGCATCATCGAGTACCGCTTGTAAAATCGAAGAATTTGAGTTGATCGGTTTTTGCTTTTCGTTCAGGGCAATCTCGAGGGCGCGACGTACCAATTCAGCTTCGCTCAGTCCAAGCTCTTGAGCCTTACGCTTTAGCAGTGCGTCTTGCAGAGGATCGATGTAAAGTTGCTTACGAATCATGGTCATATATACATCATATACATTATAGTATTGAATGTCCAGAAAAACGTTCATCAATCCCAGAAGTTGATCTCAATTCTCGAGCGACCATCTTTAAAATTCTCTGGCACATCCCACAAGGTTTTACCGCAACGGTATGCGAGCGTGGCGACGGTGTGGCGCAGGAAATCTCGAGCTTCGCGGTTCATGGTTTCTCCTGTTGAATCCAGTTCAGGCTTAAATGCTCGAGTGGTGGGTCGAACAAACTGCTCTGGACATTCGAGCGGAAGACTTGAGGGAAAACTTCGGGCGTGAAGGCTTTCTCGAGGCGTTTGACATAGGTGCGTTCAAACAACGCCACGTAATACGGCACGTCGTAATCTTTGGCAAGCTCGAGCGGGTTGCTGGTTTCTTCGTCTATCGGCAAGAGCTTAAATTTTCCGTTGCTGGCACGGTAAAAACGAACTCGTTCGCCTTTTCGCCAGGTTTTGCCAGTCTCGAGCATGGCTTCGTAGGCTGCCTCTTTGAGCTTGCTGCGTGATGCAGCGTAATTGTCGGCACTTTTGCTGAGCTTCGTGCGGGTGGCAACGTCGGCGGCAACATAAACTCGAGTTTGCAAGTTTTCAATGACTTTTAAATACGCATCTCGAGCGCCAATCACGTCGTTCTCGAGGATGCAACGTACAGAATGTTCTAAAAATTTTGTGCCGAACGGTTCAAAACGGCTCGAGCGGAAACCAGCGCCGCGCAAGATCATGTTGCCGTCGAAGGTCAGCAGCGCGTAATTCTTGATTTCATGCGAGAGCATTGTTTTATACAAATTATCAAACTCGAGTTTGATGCCGTCGGGCAGAGAATCACTGATTTTTGAGACCAAAGCTCGAGCCTGCGTTTCATTCCAAGTTTTGGGCAGCGCAAAGAGCACGCCGTCGGTGTCCGCCTCGAGCAGCGTCATGCCCGCTTTTTTAAGTTGCCCAGTGACATTCTCGAGAATTTGCCTGCCGTGCAAGGTGATCGCGTCGGCGGCGGGACGGTCGGCAAAAAGTGCCATCTTGCCCGCGCCCAAATAACCGTAAGCGCTGTTGATAATCAGTTTCATGGCGGCTTGCATCGCGTCGGCATGGGCGAATTCTGGGGTTTCTCGAGCCGCGTTTTTGGCTTGTTGCTTGTACTCGAGGCGTTGCGTGGTCAACGAATCCACAATCTCGAGCATCGCGCCGAGTTCGTCACATTCGGGTCCAATTTTAAAAGCCCGCATGACGCTGGGGTACAAACTGGCAATATCGGCTTTGACCACATTTTTTGCCATGCCACTGGCATAGAGCGCCACCGCGCCGCCCTCGTGGGGTTTCTCGAGGTAAACACGGGTCGAGCGCGGCAGGGCATAACCTTCATGCAGGTACGCCCGTACCAGCATCGGCTCGAGAATGCCGGTGGCTGTTCCCGCGCTGGCAACGCGTTCAAAACGGCGCGGCGCAAGTTTGGAAAGCGCGAACGAGGCGGGCATCAGGCGCTGGCTTAACCTGTCCACCTCACGCACATCCTCGAGTGCATAACGGCGCACACGTTCGGGGTTACGGCTGTACTCGAGCGCAATCTCTGAGCCTGTGATGTACTCGCGGTCTGGGGACGCAAGCTTGTAATGTTTGGCAACGTCCTTCAGACGGTGACTCGGCAATTCTCGAGTGACAAAATCGTGCCGCCAGACGGCATCGAGTGTATCAATCAGTTCTCGACCATTCACGCCAAAACGGTCATTGATATTTTCACGGCGCAGCAGCATTGGCGCTGGGGCGCGTCCAAGCTCGAGCCGCACGCTGAGTTCCCTGGCGCGGTGCTCGAGGTAGGGCAGGTCAAAACCGATCAGGTTGTGATTCTCGATGACATCAGGGTCACGGCTTTGAATGATGCGCACGAGTTCGCGGATGGCGCTGGCTTCATCTTCAGGATTGGGGGCTTCGAGCAGGGTTTCAAAGCCGCTCGAGTCACGAATTGCAATCATGATGATGCGCCCGAAGGCTGGGTCGAGCGAGGTCGTCTCGAGGTCAAATTGCAGGCGTTTCAAATCCGCAAACTCTAGGTCACGAAAAAACGTGCGTCCAGTCTGCATCAGGTATTGCTCGCTCGCGCCAACGCTGTAATAGCCTTCAAGATCGCTGATATTGTTGAGGGTCAGCCCCGATTGTTTTGCGCCCTCGAGAATCGCGCCGCGCAGCATTCTGGAATCTCGAGCGGTCACAAGATACTGATACGTGCCGTCACCACGTAATTTTTGTACTGCAAATTCACCGTCGCTCGAGCCATGTTGAAGCGCATTTCCAAGGTGCATTAAATGCTTGAGGTTCTCGGCAAAAATCCACGGGCGATAACGGTCATGCTCGAGTTTGAGTATCCCATTTTCGCGCCGCCAGACCAGCACCTCGCCGCCAGTGCCAGTCCAGATACTGACAATGCCTGGAGTCTTGTCCCAACCAAACACCCAAGCTTTGGTTTGGTGTTTGGTTTCAAACTCGAGTTTCATTCTGTTCTCAGCATACCGCACATCTCTGGCTTAAAGACCGAATATGATACTCGAGAAATTTATGTGCAAACCTCAAACTTTTACACACCACAATCGATCTGGGGCATCTGGTCTCTCTGAAATTCACAAACCTGATGTCAGTGCGGTACACCCCCAATGAAACTGGCTCGAGGATTGATCCTGTTTGCGCTGGCTGTACTTGTACCAATTTTGAGCCTCGCCGCACCCAAACAAAGCAACGGGGTGCAAATTCGTCAACTCGAGTTTAAGGGAAACAAGTACGCGGTGGTCAGTGTTGACCTGAAAAAAGCAAAGTTAAAAATGTTCTGGAAGGACAACCAAAACCAACCGTTCAAAACCTTTCAAAAACTCGAGCAACACCTGGCAAAAAACGGTGTGAAACTGCTGGCAGCCATGAACGCTGGAATTTTTGACAAGACGTACACACCACTCGGTTTACATGTTCAACGCGCACAAAAACTGCACAGCATCAACAGCCGCATCAAAGCGTTTGGTAATTTTTACATGCAGCCAAACGGCATTTTTTTTCTGGATGCGTTGGGCGCAAAAATATTGAGTACCCAAAACTTTATTCGCGCCACCCCCAGCGCACTCGAGGCGACCCAATCGGGACCAATGCTCGTGCAGAACAACCAGATCAATTCCAAATTTCAAAAAGATTCGAGCAACCAACTGGTCAGGAACGGCATTGGCGTTGAAACTGGTTCGAGTGTGCATTTGGTGATCGCCCTCAGTTGGGTCAGTTTTTACGATTTCGCCGCGTTCTTCAAAGACGTGTTGCACTGCCCAAACGCGCTTTATTTGGACGGCAACATTTCGGGTTTGTACGTCCCAAACTCGAGTTTTGACAGCCTGGGCGATTACGCGGGCATGATTGGCATTGTCCAGTAATTCTCGAACGCCAATTTTATCGGTCACTCGAATCTTGCGTTCGAGTAATTGTTTGATTGATGTTGACTCAAAGCTTGAAACGCACACTAAAATGTGGTTTAATGTTAGAATCAAACCGTAATCAAACATATCAAGCTCGAGGAGCGAGTCATGCCTAAAAACTTGTGGAACAACAGCAACGCACCCCAATCAGACGGACTGGAAAGCCTCACTTACCGATCAGTATTGCTCGGGACAGACCGCAGCCTGGTCAACATTTACGGTGGCAACACCAGCACCAAATCACTCGAGAAAGACCACGTCGGACGCGATGTTACCGTGCTGTGGGTCAAAGGTTCGGGTTCGGACATTGCCAATATCACCGAAAAAGGCTTTGCGGGCTTAAAACTCGAGGAAGTGCTGCCCTTGTTTGAGCGCCCCAGCATGACCGACGAGGAAATGGTGGCTTACCTGGACCGCACTGCGTTCGAGGTGGGTCGTCCGAGGCAGAGCATTGAAACGCTTCTTCACGCTTTTGTGCCAGCCAAACATGTCGATCACACGCACCCTGACGCCATTATTGCCATTGCTTGCAGCGAAAACGGGCAAGATATCATGAAAGAGATTTACGGCGAACGTGCCGCCTGGGTCGATTACATCCGCCCTGGTTTCACGCTCTCGCAACAGATCGGCGCTGCCGTGCGCAACAACCCCAAACTCGAGTGCGTGCTCATGGGCAAGCACGGACTGGTGACTTGGGGCGACACCTCGCTCGAGTCGTATCAAAGCACTTTGAAAATTATTGCTGAGGCAGAAGTTTACCTCGAGAAAAACCGTGTTACCCCGAAAATGGTAGTGGCAGCCTTACCCAAACCAGAACGTGATGCCATCGTGGCAAAATTGCTGCCCATCCTGCGCGGCGCTTTCGGTACTGATCGCGGCAGTGTTTTGCTTTACGACGATTCTGACGCCGTGCTCGAGTTTGTCGGGTCGGCTGGCGCACTCGAACGCTCCCAAGTTGGAGCAGCCTGCCCAGACCATCTGGTTCACACCAAACGCGTGCCGTTGTTTACAGACTGGAAACCAGAAGACGGCGTTGATGCGCTACTCGAGCGGGTTCAAACCAGTGCCGCAAAGTTTGCCCAAGAATACGGGAATTATTTTAACGCCAACAAAACCGAGGGCGACACCATGTTCGCCCCCAACCCTCGAGTCACGCTGATTCCAGGCATCGGCATGGTTACTTCAGGTGCGGATGCTATGGGTGCGGAAGTATCAAAACAATTGTACCACCGTGCCATTCTGGTGATGCAAAACGCCCAAGGAACTTTTGTTTCACTGACCGCCGCCGAATCGTACGCGGTGGAATACTGGAAACTCGAGTTGTACAAGCTCAGCTTGAAGCCCGCGCCCAAAGCGCTCGAGGGTAAAATTGCGCTGGTGACTGGCGCAGCCAGCGGCATTGGCAAAGCCATCGCGCACCGTCTGGCACAGGAGGGCGCTCATGTGGTGATTGCCGACCTCAACCTTGATGGGGCGCAAAGCGTTGCCAATGAGATCATCAGGGCTAGTGGTTTCAAACGCGCCTTCGCCGTTGGCATGAACGTCACCAGCGAAGCTGAAGTTCAAGCCGCTTTTAGTCAAGTCGTGCTCGAATACGGCGGCGTGGACATTGTCGTGAACAACGCTGGCATCGCCTCGAGCGCCCCAATCGAAGAGACCAGTTTGGAAATGTGGAACAAAAACCAGAGCATCCTCTCGACCGGTTATTTTCTGGTGTCTCGAGAAGCCTTCAAACTCTGGCGCAGTCAAAACCTGGGCGGAAATTTGATCATGATTGCCAGCAAAAACTCGATAGCCGCCGGCAAAAACGCTGCTGCCTACAGCGCCGCCAAAGCCGCCGAACTTCATTTGGCGCGTTGCCTTGCCGAAGAGGGCGGCGCGGCAGGAATCCGCGTGAATTCGGTTTTGCCAGACGCCGTGCTTTCAGGCAGTGCCATCTGGAACTCGAGTTGGAAAGAAGAACGCGCCCGCGCTTACGGCATCAAACCCGAAGAACTCGACGAGTTCTACCGCAAACGCACCACGCTGCGCGTCAACGTTTTCCCAGACGACATTGCCCAAGCCGTGTACTTTTTTGCCAGCCCTGCCTCGAGCAAAACCACGGGCGGGGTGCTGACGGTGGACGGCGGCGTGCCGACGGCGTATGTGAGGTAAAGCAAATAGCAACCTCAATAATTCTCGAGCCAGACAAAATAAACCTCGAGTCTCCCTTCTCCCGCTGGCGGGAGTAAGGCGACCCAAGCCCGTTAGGTGCTGTAGTAAGGGTCAAGAGGGTTGGGGATGAGGGTGGCGCAAGAGCGATTTTTCAAGTATAAAAATTAAGGAAATCCATGTCTAAAACCGCCCACATCGCCATTGACCTCGGAGCTTCCGGTGGTCGCGTCGGGCTTGGGTTGCTCGAGCATCACAAACTCGAGGTTGAGGTGGTGCACCGTTTTTGGAATGGCGTCACGCCGCTGCGGGGCGGCTTGTACTGGGATGTGATCGGCTTGTGGCGTGAGATTTTGCAGGGTTTGAAACTGGCTTCCGCTCGAGCGAGCGAGCGAAACCTGAAAATCTCGAGTGTCGGCGTGGATTCTTGGGCGGTGGATTTTGCGCTGCTGGACGAGTACGGTTTGCTGCTGGACGGCGTGCGAGGCTACCGTGATGCGCGAACGAACGGCGTGATGGAATCAAGTTTCAAAACCCTGTCTCGAGAATTGTTGTTCGAGGCGACGGGTTTGCAGTTTTTGCCGTTCAACACGTTGTACCAGTTGATGGCTGTAAAACGTGACGCGCCCAAGTTGCTCGAGTCGGCGGCACATTTTTTGCTCGTGCCTGATTTGCTGCATTTTTGGTTGACGGGCGTTAAAACTTGCGAACGCACGAACGCCAGCACGACACAGTTTTACAATCCAAGATCTCGGGACTGGTCGTTTGAGGTGCTCGAGAAATTTGGGATTTCTGGCGCGATGCTGCCCAAGATTGTCGAGGCGGGCAGTGTGATCGGGAATTTATTGCCCGAAATTGCCAAAGAGACCAACCTCGAGCATGTCCGTGTGATCGCTCCAGGTACGCACGACACGGCTTCGGCGGTGGTCAGTGTGCCAATGACCGAACTCAATTCGGCTTACATCTCAAGCGGCACGTGGTCGCTGGTGGGAGTCGAGACCCAAGAACCTGTGATCTCGAGCGCGGCACTCGAGGCGAATCTGACGAATGAGGCTGGTGTCAACGGCACAAACAGGTTGCTGAAAAACGTCATGGGCTTGTGGATTTTGCAAGAATGCCGTTCATCTTGGGGAAATCCCGAATGGGCGGACTTGTACCTCGAGGCTGAGAACAGCCCTGAATTTCTGTGTTTGATCGACCCCGACGATGCGCGGTTTCTGGCACCAGGGAACGACATGCCAGCACGGGTGCAAGATTACTGCCGCGACACAAATCAAGCCATTCCCGACACTCGAGCGACCATTGTGCGTTGTATCCTCGAAAGTCTGGCGCTGAAATACCGTCTGGTGCTCGAACAACTCGAGCATGTGACCCAAGCTCGAGTGCTAAAAATTCATGTGGTCGGCGGCGGTTGCCAGGTGGAATTACTCAATCAATTCACGGCGAACGCCACGCAACGGGAAGTGATTGCCGGTCCGATTGACGCAACCTTGACGGGTAACATTCTGGTGCAAGCCGTCGGGACAGGTGATCTCGAGTGGTCTAAGTTGCGTCAGGTGGTGCGAAATTCGTTTGAGTTACGCGCATTCAAACCTCAAAACGCCAGTCCTTGGCAGGTCGCATACAAGCAATTTTGGGCATTGCTCGATCTTTAAAAACCAAAATGAGGCTTTTAGCCTTTGGTGGTTTTCACCTGGCACGGTAAACTCGAGTTTGTATGGAGTTCACCAAAAAAGATGTTGCCAATTTTTTCACCAGCGCGGTCTTGACCAGAGCGCGAAAAATTCGTGCCGATAACAAAGTCAAAAGTGCCGAAGTGACCGATGATGGTTTGATCGTGGGTTTTGTCCGTGGCTCGAGCGGCGAACTGTACGAGCAAAGCATCGCAATTTATGAAGACAATGGCGCGTTCACACTTGATGATGAATGCACTTGCCCCGTTGGAGTTGAATGCAAGCACTCGGCGGCTGTGCTGCTCGAGATATTGGCGTATCAAGATTCGATTTACCCTGTTGAAATGGAAGACTTAGCACCACCGATTGAAGTCAACTTAAAAACCAAAAAAATTGATCACTTGGTTCAAACGGGCTTGGTGCAACGTGGTTTTAACACGGGCAATCAACCCAAAATCGAACCGCTCTCGAATGAAATCAAAACCTGGTTTGGCAAACTCGAGCATGACACCAAACTCGAGGAACACGACGACGCAAACTTTAAGCACACGATGTTGTTCGTGCTGGATTTGAACACCTCACGCAACAACATTACCAGCGTGACCGTAGAGTTTATTGGCGCTAGGTTAAACAAATCGGGTTTGGGCGAACTGAAACCTTTCGAGTTTAAGGGGCGTTTTGACAACCTGCCCGCTTATGCCCAGCGCGATGCCGAGTTGCTGCGCATGTACATGGCGTGCCGTGACCCGCTCGGTTACGCCCCGTCGGGAGCACTCGAGGATGCGCCGTTAACGAGCGAATTCATCAAGAAACTGCTCGAGACCGGACGTTGCTACTGGCATGAAGTCAAGGGCGAAGCCTTCAAACTCGGGGCTGCCCGAGCCGCGAAAGCCTTGTGGCGCGTGGATGCCAGGGGGGTGCAACGCGGAGGTTTTGAAGCCGAACCCGCCGCGACGCTCGAGCTGCCATTCTCGCCGCCCTGGTTTGTGGACGTGCAAAACCTTGAGTTGGGTGTGCTCGAGACTGGAATTTCCAACCGCGTGGCAAAAACTTTTTTGGCTGTTCCCGCCTTAAAACCAGAACTTGTACCCGCATTCTTAAGCCAGTTCGATGCCAAATACAAAGGCACACTGCCCGCCCCGAGGGTGTTTGAAGAACGAATCAGCAATGAACCGTGCGTGCCAGTCATCAAACTTTTTTCCAACCAGGTCAAATTTGATTGGTCGGGTCTAAACAAAAACCTCGAGTCTTTAACCCTCGAGTTTGAATACGGCGGTGTGCGCGTCATGCCGCGAGATGGAAGCCGCCTGCTGGTGTTCCGCGACGGCGTGCTGTACTCGAGCGCCCGAGATGAACGCACCGAACTCAGCGCCTTAAAAAGTTTGCAAGCCTTCGGTTTTGTCGGCATCTCGAGGGTCGTGCCGTCGTACTGGATGTCGCCCGGACGCGAAAATCA
>JAYTKL010000030.1:0-1141 GCA_043730305.1 Deinococcales bacterium
TTCCAAGGCACTGTCCTGAAAGGCTGTCTCTAACAATGTTTGTGTTTGCATGGAACATTATGCGGTCACTTGCA
Organism: Deinococcales bacterium; assembly: GCA_043730305.1. Classification (GTDB taxonomy): domain Bacteria; phylum Deinococcota; class Deinococci; order Deinococcales; family JAAFIG01; genus JANXTZ01. The sequence continues at coordinate 75 of JAYTKL010000030.1, forward strand.
CCAAAAGTGGGGAAGAACCACAAAACCCTTGCAATTCCACCTAACGGGCTTGGGCGCTTCTCGAGAATCCAATTAAACTCCCTTCTCTCGATGTTGAGAGAAGCGCCCCAAGCCCGAAGGTGCTGCCGTAAGGGGCAAGAAGGGTCGGGGATGAGAGTAGAACGAAAAATTGCGGATTTTTGGGTTTATTTTTGAAATTTTAGGGTTGCAATTCGGTAAGGGTTTCAGTGGTCGAAGTGAACCCGAGTTTCACAGTCACTTTGACGCCAGCAAACGTCGTCAAGTACGAAATGGTGCTGGTGCTGGAGGTCGTGCCGCTCGAGCGCTCCAGGCGTCCATCGGGCAAATAGCTGTCTTCGCTGCTGGTTTTTGCAGGGTCAAAATTATACGTAAAATCATTTTTGCGAACCGTTTTGGCGTAAGAATACCCGTTAATGGTGGCGTTGGTTTTGAAAACGTACTGTTCTTTAGCGCCACGTCCTTTAAATGTGCGGCTCGAGTTCACCTTGACACTTAAAGCTGGCTTTTTGGCGTCAAAGCTGACGTTACGGTCATAGCTGCTCGAGCCGACCAGGGCGGCTTCGGTGAGGGGCAGTCCGTACAGTTGTTGAAATCGTGCCAGTTCGGCATTTTTGGCGTTGATGCTTTGGTTCTTTAAGGCGTTCAATGCGTCGGCGGTTAAGCCTTTGATATCGTAAACAAAATCACTCACGCTGACCAAGCCACCACTTTGATAGGTGCGGTTGAACGACCATTTGGAATTTTGCTTGGTCGGTTTCTGACCACTGTTGACAGTTGCGGTGGTGCTGGTCACGTTGACTGCCACGGTGCTCGAGCCGTCTTTGATGCCCACGACTTTTTCGGTCATCACATTTCGGGTGACACTGACGCTTGTTCCCAAACCTTTTTTCAGGCTTTGCTCGAGTTTGACTGGTACTTTTTTACCTGTTTCTGCGACCAGCACTGGCTCGAGCGGCACAGTTTTGGTCGAGATTTTTTGCACGTAAGTCCAGGTGGTGTTGGCTGGCACGTCAAATTTGAGGCTTGTTTGAGCAAACGCTTGGCTA
>JAYTKL010000031.1:0-6503 GCA_043730305.1 Deinococcales bacterium
CGAGTAGGAATTGACAGTAGTCTTGGCGTTTGACGATGCCGCTCATGGTTTGATTATGCCTTAAATTCTTACGGTTTTCGATCTACTGCGTAAGTCCTAAGCATTGTTAGGCAGCCTGAAAGCCCCAGCCGTGCGCCACTTGCGCCGCCCACTCTGGATGGGCGCTGCCGCATCGTTTTTCGCAACGATTGTGACGTTTATGGTAATGCAGCGCATTCTGAACGCCTTCGCCATTTTTGGTGAGAAACTCGAGGCGGTGGTCAGCGTGATTGCCGTGGCAGTGCTGCTGGTCATCATGAACTGGTTTTTTCACAACGTCTACTGGAACGATCACCTGGCAAATTTTCACAAGAAAAAGCATCAACTGATGGGTGCAAACATTGGGCAGGGTTTTGGACTTGCCGTGCTCGGTTTTACCGCCATGTACCGCGAGGGGTTTGAAACCGTGCTGTTCATGCAATCGCTGGTTTTGCAGTCAGGGCTTGCGCCCGTTTTAAGCGGCGCAGCCATTGCGTTGCTGCTGGTGACACTGGTCGGCGTACTGGTTTTTGTGCTGCAAAGCAAACTGCCCCACAAGAAAATGTTGATTGCCACAGGCGCAATGATTTGCGTGGTCTTGTTTGTAATTGTTGGCAACACCACCTGTTGCAAGTGGTGGGCTGGATGACCATTCACCCGTTGCCCGTGACTTTTCCGTACTGGACAGGATTATGGCTGGGCACTTACGCGACGCTCGAGGGACTGGCATTTCAAGTGATTGCCGTAACATTTGTGATCGGCTCGTACTTTGTGGCAGAGGGTTTAAAGCACAAAGACTTAACCCGAAAACTCGAGGCTGCGCAAAACCCTGGAGTGAGCCAAAAAATTGCTTCAAATGGATAAAACTCGAGGATTTTTTTAACCCTTACGAATTCTTGCCAAGACCTCGGCAGCTTCGAGCACTTCAAAGTCCAATGCCTGCCCCGCAGCAATCACCCGCGTATCTCGAGAAACAATGACATCAGCTTGGCTCTCAAATGCCAAATCAAAAATCCAACCATCGTTCGGGTCGCTCAGACTGGGCCAGTCCAAACGCCGTGGTCGGTGCAGACGACCCATCAAACCAATGCCCAGCGCAATCCGAAAAGCTCGAGCGGGTTTTGTCTGATCTGCACCAATCAAACTGGCAATTCGTGGGTACTCGAGCACCCGCACCAGTTCACGCAACCAATCGTCGCTGACCACAAGATGGCAGTCGCCCGTTTCAATGGCACGCAGCAACGCAAACGAAGCGCTCGAGGGGTTGCCAATGATTGCACTGACCACCACGAGCGTATCCACCAGCACCAGTGAAGGCTTCATTTGGTTTTCGTAACACGTTTTGCTTTGATGCCTTGCGCAACTTTTGGAACGCGATTTGGGGCTGGCGCGTCCACAAATCGGCTGTTCGAGGCACGTACCGCATGAACCGCCTCGAGCGCCAGAGCCTCTGCTTGAGCATCATTCAGACCGCCCATGCCAATAACCCGCACGGCATCCTCGAGCGGATGGAACAACTCGAGGTAACGTTCCATGCCAATCCAAGTGCTCAAATCGCTTGGGCTGAGACGGTACTGATCACCAATTCGCAGTGCTGTCAGTTGCTTGTTGCGGATGGCACGACGCACAGTTTCTTCGTTGATGCGCAATACCTGCGCGACCTCGCTGGGGTTGTAAATCACACTCATTCGAGCATCTTAACACACATGAGCATCTTTACGCACACCCGAATTTACTGGAAAGGTGATTCTCAAAAGTGGATGAAGAAAATAAAACAAGTAAACCCAAAATGACTTCGCCTTGGTTAATCTGGTTGTTTTTGGAATTCGGTATTTTGCAATTTTGTGTTGCCAAATCCCATATCACGACGAATCTGTAAAAGTAATTCGCCAATGAGTGCAGGCAGTGAGTCACGACTAGAAGGTCCTTCGTTAAGCTTTTCAGTCAATGAATTAAAGGCACGAATTACTGAATCAGGTGCATGTAGCCATAAAAATGAATACTCAAACCATAGAAGATCGACGTGTTGCGAACTGCCTTCACGGAGGCTCTTTAGGCACAAGCTGAGGTTTTTGTAATGCTCTCGCTTGTCAGCAATGTTGCGCTCTGCCGCAGCCTTTCGTCTATCGAAAAAGTAGGTAAATGCCGCAATGAATAATGCTACCACCGCCCAAAATGGAGCAACGCCAGCTTCTAGAAAACCCATGATTTAAACCTCACTGCTCCAAACAATCTTAAAATCATTTGGGAATAGATTATCACCCAAGCAGCGTTGCTGAATGATTTCAGCTTGTCTTTCCTCGAGAATCAGAGAAAATCCTAAATCTCGAGTTACACCCGCAAAGCCTATCCTTGAACGTTGTACTCTAATTTCATGCAAACCATTCAAAGCCTTGGTCATCTAGACGCCCAAAAAGCCATTCAAGCGATTCAAAGCGAACTCGAGCATCGTGGGAAGGCAGCCGTGATTGCCGTTGCCGACGCGCACGGCGAACTGATTGCGCTCTTAAAACTGGACGGCACAGCCCAAGCCTCAATTTTGATTGCCAGCAACAAAGCCTGGACGGCAGCCCGTGAACGCAAACCCAGCCGTGAGATTGGGCAGGCGGCTCGAGATGCCAGGGACGGTTTTGACCTGGCGTACTTTGGCGACAAGCGCTACATCGGTTGGGGCGGTGGCTTGCCCGTGACTGTAAACAATCAAGTGGTCGGTGCTGTTGCGGTCAGTGGTTTGCCCGAACTCGAGGATATTGAACTGGCAGAAATTGGTGTGAAGGCAATCACGGGTTAAGGGCGGACCGAGCCACTTTTTTGTCAAACATTTTTAAGAACACCAAACCAACCACCATGACCGCAATCTGGGTGAAGCCACCCAGATACAAGCCCAGCGGAATGGTTGCCAGCATCGCAACCCCAGCCAGCAACCTCAAGAGGCTGTGCGGAATGCCGACAATCTGACGAAAACAGGCTTGACCACATAGATAAACTGCCACGCCAACACCGACACTCCAGGCGGCAGCCTGAGAAGGGTTATGAAGTTGCGCAATCATTTGCTTGATCCCAGCCGCCGAGATGACAATGCCCAGAATCAAGAACAAATGCGCGTAGCCGTAACCGATCGTGGCAATTCGCATTCGGGCTGTCCCTGATGCGTCAGCCAGGGCGTGTTCGGCAAGGCTGTCGTCGTTGTCAAAATAAACCCACCATAAACTGATGCACAGGGTCAAACCCAACAGGCACGCCAAAATCAGGGACAACCCAAGCGGTTCGGCTTTTGCACCAACGCCAATTCCGACCACCGATTCGCCCAGGGCAATCAAAATGACCAAACCGTGACGTTCGGCAAAGTGACTGGTGCTTAAGACAAAACTGCGTTCTCGGCGCAAAAAACTCGAGGAAATCAAAATCACAAACGCCAAACCCCAGAGATAGGCTTTGAAAGGATTCTCGAGCCAGGCTGCCAGCAAAAAGCACAGGCAAGCACCAAAGTTAAACGGGGCAATGCGCCAGATTGCCGCAACTGAAGAAGCGTTTTCGGCGTAGTTGAACAAGATAAAATGGATCAACACCACCATAAAATACGCCAAGGCAAAAGCCAAACCACCTGCTTCAAACGCCGTTGGAATGGCGAGTGCCATCACCAGAAAACCCGCCATCGCCACCAACAGCAGCGCTCGAGGTTTGGTTTGCTGCATGTTGGAATTGTTGGTCAACCAGACATAACCCGAGTACATCCACCAAATGATTGCCAAAAGCGCCGGAATCCGCAACCAATCAAGAATCGTGTGTGCCTCAATCACCAATTCGGTCAATTGCGTGATGGTAAACACAAAAATCAGATCAAAAAACAACTCGAACGTGCTGACTTTAAGCGCTGGTTCGCTCGAGGTGTCGGTTTGCATGGGTTTATTCTAAAGCAATCAAATACAACCATTGGTTGTTGCTCAAGCATCATCCAACTCGAGGTTCTAACACCAAACGGTTGGCGAAAATCACGTCTAACAGCGCTTTAATCCAGCCTCAAAATGGGTTTGAGAATGAAGGCTGTACAATGCAAAAGTGTTCCCGATGAAAGGAATCCCCATGCAAAATAAATTAGGTTTTATTGGCGTCATGCTTCTTACCGCTTCAATGCTGGCGTGCGCACCCGCACCCAGCCAACCAGCCGCACTCGAGCCTGCAAAATCAGTGGCGACAACCGAACCTGTTGCGCCAACGCCACCAACCACGACCGAACCCGCACCGCCACTCATGACAACACCAACCCCACCGCCAGCAACCAGCGAACCAACGCCTCCTGCAACCACCGAACCAGCCCCACCAATGCCACCAACCACGACCGAACCCACACCACCTGTTGTGCCGCCAACTCCCCCTGCAACAACTGAGCCAACGCCACCAGCCACCACCGAACCCACGCCTCCAACTCCGCCAGTCTCGAGTGTCCCTGTCAACGTTTTACCTGTTTCTTACACCGCAACGGCGGGAGATCGCACGTACCTCGATGATACAGGCAAGCAACTGACCGATACGGTTTTGGGTGGCGATGTGTTCAACGCCAAAATCACGGGCGTTGCCGCCTACGAATGGGTGGGTTGGGCAAATAAAGACGCCAGTCTGAGCTTTGAATTTAACCAAGAACGCAAATTCTCCAAAATCAGAATCGGTTTTAACCACAACGAAACCGCAGGAATTTTGCTGCCCAAGAACATCATCATCAACGATCAGGTTTTTCCGCTAAAAGGCAACGAAGTGCCAAATCTGAAACGCGGGTTTGTCACCCTCGATCTGAACATTGCTGCCAGCAACTTAACCATCAAACTCGAGCGCAACCCTAGCCGTCAATGGATGATGGTGGACGAAGTGCGCTTTGAAGCCAGGTAATATTTAACATTCTTCCTGCCTCGACCAATCTCGAGGCAGGTTTTTGGAGCATTATGAGCCAAGTTTTTACCGAAGTGATTCACGCCCTGCTGACCGAAGCTTTTGAAGGCTCGAGTGAAGTCTGGTTTTCAGACCGCAACACGGGCTTGTTCTCGAGCTTGCAAGATTTAAGCGCCGAGCAGGTTTCCAAAACTGGTATTGCGGCTCATACCAACCACTTGCGCTGGTCGCTTTCCAAGGTCAACGCCATGATGCGCGGCGAACGCCCCGCACCCGCAATGGACTGGGCGCAAAGCTGGACGCTCAAAACCGTAGCAGAACTCGAGTGGCAAACGTTACTCGAGCAACTCAAACTCGAGTATCAATTCTTGCAGACCCACATGCCAGCAAACCCAGATTTGAATGACCGAATGTTTGTCACCAGTGGCGTGGCGCTCGTGGCGCACGCAGCATATCACCTTGGCGCGATTCGGCAAATGATGTTGATTCAATAAGCTGGCAAAAATATTTTGCCCGAATTTTTGCTGATCTGACCGCCATAATAACTGCCGCCTACAAAGTACCAATCCAGTTTCTCGAGGGTCGAAATCGCGTTTTCAAGTGTCAGGCTGGCGAATTGGTCAGCGTTGATCGCGCCCAAATACCAGCGTCCAGAAGCCGTGAAACCTTCATTTTCATAAAAATACTTCAACCAAAATTGACCGCAACGGGGGCACGCCAAGACAGTGATTTGCCCGTAATGCTCGTCTAAACCAAGCTCGTGAATATTGGCTAAATCTCGAGCTGGATTTGTGAGGCATTCGCAAGTTTTTAAATAACCCACCATTGCCGTATCGAACCTGTTGGCAAGCTCGAGAAATTCATGCCCCCAACCACTGCTGAGGCTAACTTCTTGAATTGGTCCAGTCGGCAAAAACAAGACGTTCAAACTGCCCGCGCTGGGAAATTCTCCCGCCTCGAGTTGAGTCAGCAAACCGCCAATTTCTTCAAGGGCATCGCTCGAGTCTTCCCATGACGACCACAAAAAATTATTCTTGGGATTTGCCAGCAAGGCTCGAGCCTCTAAAAGCACCGCGATGAGATTTTGTAGGTTCATGGAAGCCTTTCTACAGCGCCTTGCATATCCGTTGACGCAATTCTTGCTCTCACTTCTATGCAAGGCGCTTCTTGACCATAAAACGCACCTGACGGGCATGGTCGCTGTCTGTTGCCACTCCCTTTGGTCGCCAATGTTCGACGCTTCTTGATTCCAAGACGCACCTTCTTGCCCTTAAGGCAGCACCTAACGGGCTTGGGCGCTTCGGGCGGAATCACTTCTTGACCCTTAAAGCAGCACCTTCTTGACCATAAACTTGCACCTAACGGGCATGGTCGCTGACGGGCTTGGGTCGCTTCGCGTCAAACATTGTGCAAGGTGCTGTAAGCAGAATCTGAAACCATGATAATCGCCCAAGCAAACTTGCATCCTGTGCAACTCGAGAAACGCAATAGCTCGAGCCTCAAATGACAAAGCTCGAGCTATTGGCTAACTGCTATTGGCTTCTTTACGCTTTTCCTGCCGAACCCAAAACCTTCATGCGGTGCGAGGCAATTTCTTTCAT
>JAYTKL010000032.1:0-7585 GCA_043730305.1 Deinococcales bacterium
TGGACTTGCTGGTTTCAAGCCCGCTCGATTCCAAAGTCATTTTTGCGTCTCGAGCCTTGTCGGTGGCGTTAAAAACGTTTTTGAGCAGTCTTGTCTTAACGCTATTGATCGTGATTGCAGGCGTTTTTTTGGGCGTCTGGCAATTGCTGGGATTGCTTCCAGTTTTGCTTGCCTTGTCCTGCGTCGCCACCGCCTTTGGAATGCTGTTAACCTTGGCTTTGGTTCGTGCCATCGGCGCTCGACGTGCCAAAACCGTTGCCCAAGTGCTCAGCGCCGTGGTTGGTGCCGCCATCTATTTGGCTTCACAAGCCCCCAGGTTGATGGGTGACTCGAGCACCACACGTGGCATCAGCAGTTGGATGCTCAAACTCTTCAGGGGAAACGTGGACACCTCAAGTTTTTGGTGGCTGCCCGCCAAAGCCGCCTTTCTTGACCCAATTGGTACTGTAGCCATGCTGGCACTTGGTGCTGTTCTATTGTGGCTCACCACCAATTTGGTTCACAACACGTTTATTCTTGGCACGCAAACCGCCACCACGGGCGGCGGTAAACGCCTGTTGGCAAGCAGCCCAAGCTCGAGCGGCAAACCCGTCAAATTCGCGTCAGGTTTAACCCGCATCGTCATGAACAAAGAATGGCGACTTATTGCCCGCGACCCGTACCTGATCTCGCAACTCGGTTTGCAAATGCTGTACTTGCTGCCCGCCATTTTCGTCTTCTGGCAACCTAGTTCTGACAGATACACTCCTTTCGGCTCGAGTTTTACGTCTTATGCCATCAACGTTTTTATCGTGCTGCTCGGCGGTACGCTGATCTCGAGGCTGACCCAGATCATTGTGGCTGGCGAGGAAGCCCCAGAGTTGCTTGCCATGAGTTCGGCGGGTGGTGAAAATTTACGCTGGATCAAATTTGCTGGCATTTTGATTCCAACCATTCTTTTGTTTTCACCGCTTTTGGTTTTAATTGTGGTCAGAAACATGCACCCACTGGTTGGCTTGCTGGCGTTTTTTGGCACGGTGCTTTCGCTTGGCATTCTGCAAGTCTGGACGGCAAAACCACAACCTCGAAGCGATCTGATGAAACGAAACGGACGCAGCGATTTTCTGACTGGACTGATTCAAGCCCTGATTACGTTCGCCTGGCTGGCGGTGGTTTTGGGACTCGAGTCGGGGGCGTGGTGGGGCTGGCTTGGACTTGGTGTTGGGGCGTTGCTGCCGTTGGTGTCGTTGTTGCGTCCACGCTCGAGTTTGGGGTATTGAAGTGTTGAGGTGTTTACTATTTTAATGAATAATTTATGGAGTCATAGATGAAAATTTTAGCATCAACACCAAGTAGAATTTCATTTATTCTAAAAATAACGGGTTTTTTAGTAGTTTTTATGTACTTATTTAATTGTTTCATTTCAAAAGAAGTAAAATTCAACCTTTTCATATTTATATTATCCGTTGTTTACTTAGTCGTCCAATTTGGTCATTCCTTCTATATTGAAAATAACATTATTAATATTAAACAATTCTTTTTTTTATCAAAAATTAATTGTCGAGATATTATTTCAACGCATACAGAATATGTCTTGACAACTTCTTGGATTCCCCCTTATATTATAAAATATAAAAGCAGTAATAGGCGTAATCAAATCTTGGTTTTTCAATTCTTACCCTATCTGTTCCAAAACTCTTCGGAACTCATCTCATATATAGAAAAAAATATAGACAAAGCCAGCAATGAAAAAGACAAATAGAATTGATTCTGATCTGAGTATCACCCGTCTCGAGCCTCCTTCTTTTACGCTCCGAAAGACATTTTTATGATTTGTCACGCCGAATGCAAACCGAACAAAGATGCAAACGAAGACTTACTCGCAGATACTGCCTACATTCTTGAAGCTTTCGAGAATGGTGTACCCATCTTTCCAAAATGGATGAAAGGAACAATTATTTATGACCCAAATCAATCGTGATGCCAGAAAAGCGGCGCTAAAACGGGTTCTTGCAAGAACCGATGCCATCATCACGTCCAAAATTCCGATTGATCTTCCCGAATCCGATCCAACAGACCTTCTCGAGCGTGTCGAACAAGGCTACATGGAATTAAAAATAGGTTCGTTGCTCGAGGATGCCCGTAAAACCCGCGACATTGGCAAACGCGAACTTGCCCGTAGCCTTGGTACAACGCACGGACGAATCAGCACACTCGAGAAAGCCCAGAACCTTGAGTTGAAAAGCATTACCGAAGATGATTTTGATTCCTTGCTCGTACTTTTTTTTAACTCAGGTAGCGTCTCCAGCAGCCAAGTTTGAATCTTTTCATCGTCTCGTTTTAACGCTCGAGTTTCAGGCTTTTGAGCACTAAACCCTAAATCTCGTAGGACGTAACCCACGTGTCTAACACTGTAATCAACGTTGAATTGTTGTTAGATGACGCTGGCAACTCGAGGGCAAGTCCAAGCATCACTTGGGAAACCTTGAGTTTTAGCACCGTTGAGGATGATATTCTTAAGTCCTTGGAGTTGGGTTGGGGTCAATAATTTCCTTGTTCCTGGATGCAGTTTGGCTTTCGCACCTTCAAGCCCATACTGATCGTAGGTTTGTTTCCACTTGTGAACGACTTGACGGCTCACGCCGAGGTCTGTGGCGATTTCGGTGGGTGGGAAGCCAGTGTCGAGCATTTCAAAGCTTTTAGTGCGGCGTTCTTCGAGTTGGGCTTTGGTGTAACGTGTGGGTTTCCAGAACATTTTTGGATTTTAGCAGATTCTGTCAATACGGCACTACCCGAGTCAATATCGGCTTGAATCGCTGCATTCAACAAAACTTGACGGTTTGTGGTTGGCAACACAAGCAACAAATCCAGATCGCTGTGAATGCTTTGTTCTCCTCGAGCCACACTGCCAAACAAAACGATTTTGACTGCACCGCCGACTTTTGCCATTTTCGCAGCCAGTTGGCGTAACCCTTCATTTCGCAGCCAGTTGGCGTAACCCTTCCAAGTTACTTGGAGGCGCAATTCGATTTGCAAGCGCATGACCTTGGTTCACGTGTTTAGTGTACTGTGTTTTGAGAAATTTGGTTTGCTCGAGCTGAATGACACGTTTATGTCACATGACTCGAGCCGTTTTTCCTTGTAAACTTTTAGCATGTTGATTCTTGGACGTGTTGGTGGTGCAATAAACGGTTTGGATGTCAAATTAAACTTTGACGGCAAGCAACTTTTTGGACGTATTGGCGGCGATACCGTCGGTGTGGACGTGTTGCTGCATATCGATGACGAAAAGGTAAAAGGTCGGGCTGGCGGTTTGTTGCACGGTTTTGACCTCGACGGGAGTTTAACTTCCGAAGCCGCAGAACTCCGAGCCGGTGGCGATGTGCTCGGGCATGACATCAAACTCGAGATTCAACCCAATGCCGTCGGAGGGCGTTTTGGTGGCGGCATTCTGGGCAAAGATGTGAATTTGAACATCTCGCACAACAACATTCTCGGGCGTTTTGGCGGGGTGCTCGAGGGTGAAAGCATTCAACTCGAGACGACCGCTCCGCCCGAAATTAAAGCCCTGGCGGCGGCACTGGCGTTTGCAGTGCTCGAGCATCAAAATAAGAAATAATCAAGCTCGAGTTTTCACGGGTTAAACTTGTTCGGTGAAAGAACCACTCGTCGGAATCATCATGGGGTCTCATTCAGACCTGGAAACCATGCAGGGCGCGATTGACACGCTCGAGTTGTTGGGCGTGCCGTTTGAGGCTCGAGTGGTCAGCGCCCATCGCACGCCAGATTTACTTTTTGCCTATGCCGAACGCGCCGAGGAACGTGGGCTTGAAGTGATTATCGCTGGTGCGGGTGGCGCAGCACACCTTCCTGGGATGTGCGCGAGCAAAACCTCAATTCCGGTGTTGGGTGTGCCCGTGCAGTCCAAAATGCTTTCGGGCGTGGATTCTTTGCTTTCAATCGTGCAAATGCCCGCAGGGATTCCTGTTGGAACACTGGCGATTGGTCGTTCTGGCGCAATCAATGCCGCGTTACTTGCCTCCAGTATTCTGGCAAACAAATACCCTGTCATTCGCAGCGCGTACCTCGAGTACCGTGCAAATCAAACCAAAAAAGTGCTCGAGGACAGCGTGATCGTGTGAGTGTGATTTTACCTGGCTCGAGCATCGGGATTTTGGGCGGCGGGCAGTTGGCGCGAATGCTGTCAGTGGCGGCAAAACCGATGGGTTACAACGTGATTGTGCTTGACCCAGACCCAGCCTGTCCAGCCTCGAGTGTGTGCGATCAAGTGATTGCTGCAAATTTTGATGACGTGATTGCACTCGAGAGACTCGCCAGCCTTTGCGAAGTGGTGACGCTCGAGTTTGAGAATGTTCCCGCCAGTGGTTTGGCAATTCTTGAAGCCAAAGTTCCGCTTCGTCCCAGTGCAAAAGTGCTCGAGGTTGCGCGGGACAGAATTCTTGAGAAACAATTCCTCAATGACATTGGTGTTCAAACTGCGCCCTGGGCGGCTGTGAGGGTCTTGGAAGACCTCCAGCCAGCAATTGAGGTAACAAACATGCCCGCCATCCTCAAGACTGCCACGCTGGGTTATGACGGCAAAGGACAAGTCAAAGTCAACACGCTCAAAGAAGCCCAAGCCGCATTCTCGAGATTTGATATGGATTGTGTTTTGGAGGGTTTGGTGCAGTTTGACCTCGAGATTTCCGTGATTGTTGCTCGTTCCAGCAGGGGAGAGGTTCGCGCCTTCGCGCCCTTCGAGAACGCCCATGCAAACGGTATTTTGGATGTGACAACAATCCCCGCGAACATCCCAGAATCTGTCACTCGAGCCGCCGAAAAAATGGCGCTCGAAATTGCCGCGAAACTCGATGCAATTGGATTATTGACCATTGAAATGTTTGTCAGTAACGATGCTCGAGTGCTGGTGAACGAACTTGCGCCAAGACCACACAATTCTGGTCATTTAACCATTGAAGCTTGCCCAACCTCGCAATTTGAGCAAGCCATACGTGCGGTTTGCGGTTTGCCGCTTGGCAATGTCACACCGCACACTCCTGCCGCAATGGTCAACCTTCTTGGCGACCTCTGGCAGAATGCCGTGCCAGACTGGAATGCGGCGCTCGAGATTCCAAAAACACACTTGCATCTGTACGGCAAACTCGAGGCGCGAGCGGGAAGAAAAATGGGACACATCACGGTGCTGGGCAAAACGGCTCAAGAAGCTCGAGATGCTGCGTTAAGAGCTAGGGAAGCCTTGAATTCTTAATTTTGCGGCGCGTGTAAAATCAGTTCCGCCAAAGCCCTGGACGTGTTGGGTTGCGTGTCTAACCAAGCCTGAATGCGTTCCATTTCTTCAATTGGGGCGCTGATCCGAACTTGCTTGGACACGAAATCTTGTTTTTTGCGCCCAGCCCCCGCCCGATACCCGCCGCGTTTTGGGTGTGTGTTGTAGTCGCTTTGTAATCTCAACCAGAAACTACTTTCCGCACTTCCAAGTTTCTCGAGTCCATCCGCAATGTTTGGTGTGATATCAAGTTTGCCCTCGCAGAGTAATCGCAATTCTTCTTTCGTGATATTGAAGATTTTACTGGCTTTTGTGGCGCTGGTTTCCAAAGCTTCAAGTTCGTCCGCAACAATAAATCCTGGATGAATAACTTGAGCGGCGAGTAAATTATCCGAATAAATTTTCATAACCCTCCTAGTGATAATCCACGATCTCGAGAATGTAAACGATGTTGCCGTTTTGGTCTTTATGAATTTCAAAACAGAGCCTGAACTGTTTGTTCAGACGGACACTAAATTGTCCAGCACGATCCCCAATGAGTTTTTCGGTGTACAAGCTTTTTGCCGCGTAAAAAACCCGTTCATCGGGTGCGGCAATAATAATTTGCATCAGTTTCCGAAAGCGGTTGTACACATTTTTCAGCAATAATTCCGCACCTTCTTCTCGCAGAAACAGAGCCTCGAGCTTGCTGTCCTTGAAGGCGAATTTCACCACTCGAGATTAGAACTGAATTTGATTTTTGTCAAGCTTTTTCAAAAAACCTCGAGTGGTCCGTTTAGTATTCATAATAAAGTGATTCACAATGAAAAAACTTGTTCTCTACAGCGCCCAAGAAACTCCTGAAGATCACAAAGTCAACCTCGAGTTGCTGCGTTTGATCGCCAAACCCAACCCGAGAATTGCTTATATTCCAAGTGGTTTTGTGAACGATAGTGCTTGGTTTCGCAACAAGAAAACCTATTACGCCCAATATGACGCAATCCTTGAAGAACCCGTACAGTTTAATACTGTGTTGCTCGAGTCCGAAATGCAAAATTTATTTTCGTTTGATGCCATTCACTTGTCAGGTGGTGACACGCCCAAATTTTTAAGCTTGTTGCTTGAACATCATCTTCTCGAGCGTTTGCGCGATTATGTCGCTCGAGGTGGTCTGCTGATTGGCGTTAGTGCTGGCGCGATCATCATGTCCCCAAACATTTTTACGGCTTACGATTGCGGCGATGACCGACCATCAGAACCATTCGATCACACCGCACTCGGACTGGTGGATTTCGCGTTCCTGCCGCATTACGTTCCCGGACTCCAGCAACGCTGTCAAGAGTTGGCACTCAAGTTAAACCGTACCGTGTACGCTTGCCAAGATGGTGACGGTATTGTGGTGACTGGTAACGAAATCAAATTGATTGGTGATGTGCTCGAGTTTAAGCCTTAACGTTGAAAAGTAATCCACGCCTTTCCAAGTGGAATCTGAAGTGCCTCGAGAATAACCATTGCGTGTGGGTCAAGTGAATCAAATTCTCCAGCGATTTTTTCAATAGAATTCTCGAGTGCAAATTTTAAAACACGATGCGCCAAAGCCAGTGTGGTTGTGGTGTCGTCTCCAATTGTGCCAGACCAAACCAATTCGTAACTGTTGGCTTCACCACGCAAACTCGAGACAGCAATGGCTTTCTTGTTTTGTAAGGCTACAAACATTGCCTCGGGAATCACATCAGCCAAATAAGCTTTTTTGGCTTGCTCGAGACTTGCCTGTAATGGCGGGTTAAACGCGTGAGATTGCGTGTACAACTGGTGATGCAGCATTGCGATTTCATCCTCGAGTTGTCGCAGTTCGGCAAACGTTTTGATTTCGATTCCTGATGCTCGAGTTTGGGTACTGGCTTTTTGAAACAACTCGAGATCAATGCTGTGCGGGTCGAAAACTGGATTCCAAGTTTGCATGACTTGGGTAAATCCTTGCCGCTCGAGAAATTTGCTTGCGGGTTGCTGGCTTGTTGCGGTTTGCGAAGGTTCATTGGAAATGTTGAGCGCGTTGTAAAGTCCAAACCCGATGCCTCGCCCCTGATATTCTGGGATCACATGAACGGACAAATACCTTTGATGCGGATGCCAAAAGCGGTGTTGTAAAGCCGAAAAACCAATCACTCGGTTTTGCTCGAGCGCCACCCAAGCGCTGGTATTTGATTTCAAACCAAAATACGAGCGTTCCGAATCATCAAGCCAAACAAGCTCGAGCACTTGCTGCATTCCTGGTAAATCATCTTTGGTTGCCTCACGAATTTGCACACCCAAGTTTGACACGGCGACCTGTCCCCAAGG
>JAYTKL010000033.1:0-11893 GCA_043730305.1 Deinococcales bacterium
GCTTTAGACAAACAATTCAGTATTTTCACCTTGCAACGTTTTTTAAAAAACACGCTTGTCGTTATCAACGCATCCGAAAACGTCCAAGGATGGAATCGTGTCCGACGACGTACCAACACAAAATCGAGTGCTTAAGTGAACTCGAGGATTTATCAGAGAGAAAGCTGATTGACTTGTACTACGCGGATGAAACTCGAGTCAACATGGAAGGTTACGTGCCGTATGGTTGGCAATTTGCGGATGAGGACGTTTTTGTGCCTTGTGAGAAAAGTCAAGGACCCAACTGCTTTGGTTTACTGTCCAGAAACAATGAATTTCATTTTTCAACGACCCGCAGTACGATTGACAGTCAATTCGTGATTGACCAACTCGGAGTTTCGGAATAATGACCTTGGCTACCGCAACCCCACCTGGGTCACGATTTTCCGACCCATCATGTAACACTGGGAATCGTCAAGATCAGGTCAGCCTCAGGGGTTGGTCCAGAAACAAACCCAACCGCCGCAGTCCCTCCTCGAGATTCGCGGACACACCGCCGCCCACGCCGAGGCGAATGTGCTGCGGTAAACCATAAGCCGAACCCGGAATCACCAAGGTCTTGTACGGAACCTCGAGCATCGCTCGGGTCAGCGTTTCACCATCCCAACCCTGAAGCCTCGCCAGTCCGATCAGCCCAGCCTTCGGTGGACACCAGGAGAGTTCGGGCCTTGAGGCGATGAACGCCTCGAGTTTGGTCAGGTTGCTCAAGCCAGCGCTTCGGGCCTGCCCGAGTGCGTTCGCGTACCGTTCAGGGCGCAAGGCGATTTCGGCGATGGTTTCGCCAAGAACATTCATGATCTCGCTGCTGTTTTCACGCAGCACCATCGCGTCCAAGATCACTCGAGGGTCACGGCAGATCAACCAACCGGTGCGCAAGCCCTGCAATCCGAGTGCCTTGGAGACGCTGCCGGTACTGATGCCACGCTCGTACAGGTCGGACATCCCCGGGGCGCGTTCCGCCACCCATTCCAGGCCAGCGTAGACCTCATCGACCAGCACATAAGCGCCGACACGGGCAGCGATCCCCGCGACCCGCTCGAGATCGGATTTGCCCATCAGGTGACCGCTGGGGTTGTTCGGGTTGGTCAAGAAAATCAGTTTGGTTTTGCTGGTCACCAGCGCTTCGAGTTCGTCAAAATCGAAGGCCCATTCGAGGTGCTCGTGACGTTGCAAGCGATTGATTTTCGCTCCGATCGCCTCGGCCAGCACCAACGGTTGCGGCCAACCAGGGGTCTCAACCACGATCTCATCCTCGGGTTGCAGCAGTTGCATGATCGTCAGGTGGTTGGCTTCGGCAGTCCCGGCAGTGATCAGCACATCATCAATTTTGCAATGCTCGAGCTTGCCCGTTCGCAACACCTGTTCGCGCAGCCTGGGCAGCCCCTGAAACGACGCGCCAGACCAATCGAGTGAGAGTTCGGGGTCAAGGTCGTTCAGAAAATCACCCAGTTTGGGTGAGGCAGACAGCGAGTAGCCGAGGGTCGCCTCGGGGTTTTTGCTGGTGGTTTCGAGCAGGATTTCGAAAAGTTTGTGTATTTTGATGCGCATCAGATCCTGATCGTACCTGAAGTGAGGGTGCGGTCTTGCGTTGGTGAGTCAACCTGAAGGGTGGAACGTTCAAAATCGAAAGAAAAAGCTTGAGCCTCACCCACCATCCACTTTTCACCGCTTTTTGGCCCGAACCCGTATATCGTGGTGCCATGACCACGCTCAAACGCCTGTACGTGCTGGACCTCGGCCTGTTTCGCGTCAACAGCGGTCGCGTGATTGGCATTCCCGGATTCCTGATTCAAACCCAAGATGGTCAACACATCCTGGTCGATTCAGGGTTTCCAAACAAATACGCCGATTGTGAACGGGCCAGCCTCGAGGATGACCTGGGATCGTTCGGACACCTGATCGATTTTGGGACGCGACACCTGGTGGCGGGCCAGTTGGCGCTGCTCGGACTGACGCTTGCGGAGATCAACCTGTTCGTGCTCAGCCATGGCGACATCGATCACATCGGCGCACTGCCCGAATTCGCAGGTCGTGAAATTGTCGTCGGGGCAGCCGAACGCGCCATGCCCCGCCCGCGTTACTTCGCCGATCATCAACCCATGGCTTGGCCCGAGGCACAATATCGCCTGATCGAAACCGACACGTTGCTGATGCCCGGACTCGAGGTGCTGTTCACGCCGGGTCACAGTCCTGGACACCTGTCAATCATGCTCGAGTTGCCTCAGACTGGTCCGGTCTTGCTGACCTGCGATGCCATATCGAGGCCCGCCGAACTGCACGACGGGACGCTCAGGACGCAGGCTTTGTTTCAGGCCGAACGCCTGATGCGACTCGCACATGACGGCGCCGCGATGGTGATTTACGGGCATGATCCCGAGCAGTGGTTGATACTGCCCAAAGCCCCAGGTTGCTTTGAATGATGACCCATTGAGACGACCACTCGAGTCGCCTGTGACCTGTCAAACTCAACCCGACCTGACGTCCCGACCTTGGTTCAAAACGATGATGTTACCGCTGCAACAATCGCCCGACTCGCTCACCAAGAATGCCACCCACGCGCCGATCTCCTCGGGCCTCATCGCCTCGCCCCTGGGCATGCCTGCCAAAGCCTTCGCCAGCAATTCGGGTTCGACCACATCAAACAGGTCGGTGCGGGTCATCGCCGGGGCAATCGAATTCACGCAGATGCCCTCTTTGGCGTACCGTCGCGCCAAATGCTTGGTCAGGTTGTCCATCGCCGCTTTGGACGCCCGGTAATGCGCGGGATCGAAAACCTCAAAATTGTACGCACCGTTGCTGGAAATGTTGACGATTTTTTTGATGCCCGAACGCGAAAGCATTTTGGGAATTGCCTGCTGGCAGCAAAAAAATGCCGAATCGAAATTGATCGCCATTTGCCGTCGGAAATCCTCGGCAGAAATCTCTAAAAAATCGTTCATCAGGCATGTTCCGGCGTTGTTGACCAGCACATCCAGCTGCTCGATTTCGGCGAAGACCTGTTTGACCGCCTCGGGATCGGAAACATCTGCCAGTTTGCTCGAAAATGCGGACCCGAGCGCCGTTGCGGTTTGTTCCAAACGGGCCTGATCGAGGTCAATGCCGATCACGTTGCAACCCTGTGCCAGCAGTGCTTTTGAGATCGCCAAACCCAACCCTCGAGCGGCTCCGGTCACGACGGCAATGCGTTGGTTCATGCGCACAGTCTACACAGGCGATGGCAGACGTTGATGCTTCTGTCAACTTGGGGAGGCAGCGTAAACTCGAATTGATGCCTACCGACCCAATTGATCCCGCCCGTAAGGTGCGTTTTGGGATCAAGCGGTCTCGCCCGTTAGGTGCGTTTTGAGACCAAGAAGAAGGTGCGTTTTATGGTCAAGAAGCTCGGTTGAACAACCGCATGGAACGGGATCATGAGCACGTCCGAGACAAGTAATGCGTGTTTCGAGGTTGGCGGTCTCCACCAGAGTCGCTCGAGCGGGTGTTGCGGTGTCGGGATTTCATCAGGAATGTGTTCAAGAGGAATCAAGGAACGGCAGGAGAGGCTCGAGCGGGGTGGCAGCAGGCGTTAGTTTGGGGAGGAGTGCTGGCGAACGTGTTTCTCGGTTAAGCACTGACCCTCGATTGGTTCGAGGTGTTTCGGACATAGTGAACGACGTTGTTAAGTTGACAGAACCGTTCTGACTGTCCACAAAATCTTGATTTTTCAGTTTGGCTATCCACAATCACAACTTGGACAAGACTCGGTTGGATTCAATCACGGGTAAGGCAGCGACGCAACCTCGAGGCTCACAGCAAACCACCGATCACGTTGAGCGTAAGAGCAAGTATCGCCGCATTGTACCAAAATGAGACGATGCCATGCCAAAGTGCTGCCCAGCGCAAGCGCGGACTGGTGATCTCCACGTCAGAGACTTGAAAAGTCATCCCAAGAACAAAGGCGAAATACGCGAAGTCACGATCACCGGGCGCTTCGGCTCCGGGAAACTCGAGTCCTCCGTCAGGTTCGCCGTCGGGGTCGTCGTTACTGTAATAAAGGTGCGCATAGCGAAACGTGTAAACCGTGTGGGTCACGAACCACGCGCTCACCACGGCGATGATCGCGATGACCACGGCGATTTCGGGAGCATTCGGCACGAGTTTCTTGGCTCGCTCCAAGACGAACGCGGCTGCCACGAGACTGACGATGCTCGAGGTCAGTGCGATCAGTCCGAGTCCTGCCCGCCCCGGGTCTTCGCTCGCCGCCCTCGCATGGGTTTGGGTGCTGGTAGAGCGTAGGATTGTCCACCAACCAACCCCGATCAGGCTCAGCGCTGCCGCGTCCCAACCGCTCACCGCTCGAAGTAGCAAACTTTGCACGGGAACGGCAACGCCGACCAACGCACCGATCAGGATCACCACAGCCAGCCTGCCCCACGAATTGATCGAAAAGTCGGAGTTGAACGACGGTGATGGGATGGGCGGATCATCCATCGGGCTGCCTTTTTGACGCTTCCCGATGCGGCTCGAGCCAATCAATGGTCGGTGCTTGTGTCATGATCCCACCGCCACGTCAAGACATACGACCGGGTGGCTTCGGGTTTGGCTTGAACAACAAGACTGGTTCGCGCAGTGGACATGAAAAACCTTCAAGGTGACACCACAAGTTGAACCAGAAAACGTTCCAACCCCGACTGCACCGTTCAAATCAAAAACCGAATCGAGCGACTCAAAAAGAGCATAAGACCAGCCCCGAACAGGTTACAGAACAGACCGAAAACATCCTTCATTTCAGGGGTTACATCACTGTACAGGGCACCAAACATTCCTCTTCCAAATACGAAGCCGACGACACCAATCATGACCGCGCTGACGGCTTCGGTGTGACGATCCAATCGGGCGCTCACAGCGACAGTCCAACCAATCAATGCTCCAGTAAGAACTGCGAATATCCAATCCATGATGGTTGCTCCTGTCAGTCGTGCGGCTTGAATGAGGAAACTTCGATCAAGTGCCGAGTGTTTCGCATAAGTGATGTTGGGTGAGGTCGTGTCCGAGTCCGAATGTCTCAAGCTCGGACACGACCAGAATCGCCTGATTTCACGCAAGGCGGTCACTTGATGTTGCCGTTCAAACCGTTTTGAGCCGTCCTTTGAAGCTCACTGCCATCGGGGTAATTGTCGTTTTGCAGCCAAATTGCTTGGGCTGCGAAAGTTCTATCGCGATTTCATGATTGTCGCTCAGAATTCCCAGGTTGACTTGATGGGAAACTGAGTCCAAGCTGAACGAGGCTCTTGAGAAGTCGCTGATTTTTTCTTTCTCAACCTTGAACAAAACCCTTGCAATTCCATATTGATTCCTCGAGACTTGCGGTGAAGTTATCGTTCCTCGAGTTCTACTAATTGTGCGAGGAAAGCAAGGTGTGCATCCATTTGAAACCTTTTTACGAAATCAATATTGTCATCAGAACCACCAAGAGCAATAGCAGGCTCAAAACCAAAAATCTCATTAGGCTCAAGATTACCGAGGTTTTGAATTGCCTTGTGATGGAGAGTTTGATTTAGTACGTCATTTAAGAATTCTTCGCGCCAAAAAGAAATTTCAAATAATAACTCAAAATTAGGCGATTTTTTTGTAAACCAACCATATACGGGTGTGAGACTATATAGCTGTTTGAAATCAGTAAAAAAAATATCACCGAAGGAACTAATGACAATTGGATATAAATCCGAACCTGGAAAGAAAAAATCTAAGGTTGATTTTTTCTCAATTGGATCACACACATAAAGTAAACCATCCGAGAATCTTCCTTCCCCATATTCTTGCCAGAATTCGATCAGCATGTCTGCAAGTAAGCTTGGCGCGGCTTTTTCTTGAAATAATGCAATACTTTCTTTACTAATCTCACCAAATTTTTCAAACTTTGGATGTCGTTCTGAAAACGATGGGAAAACATGGGTGATAACAGGCATGGTTATTGACTCCTCAGACGTGTATTCAGCTTCAAATCTGGGCGTAAGATTTCAGGGATTTTGGCAACTTCACGATCAATCAAGTACACACGGTCTTTCCACTGAGAACCAATGCTGGAGTTCACGTCTTTATCACCCAGTCCAGTAAGACCTGCTGCATTACCACCCGCGTTTTGATCTGGGTCATGAAGAGCAGCTTGTTGAGTCCAAATCAATTCAGCAATTGTCCTAGCTCGAGCAGCCGCAACTCGAGGTGTTTTTGTAACATCTTGCAGATCAATCAACTCAGTCGTTGCAATAACTTTTCGTAATTGAACGAGTAATTCTTGATTGTAAGGACGAGACTGTATTTCAGCAGCTTTCGATGTAAGCCAACTGTCTTTGTTGTTTTCCCTAAATTTACGCTGTTCTGAATTTGACCTACCCGCACTTAAGAAGCTCGAGCGATTCGTGAACCACTCAGGCACACTTAACTTGTTCAAGCCTTCTTGTTGCCCTTCTACTTGTTTTGTAAATTCACCGCGTAAACCAGCTTGAGATAAATTTGCTGGACATAAGAACGAAATCGTGACCAACTTCGTGCGTTTGACCCCACTCGAGTCTGTCACAAAAGCGTAATTGACTTCTGGACCAAGTGCATTGCGAATAATTGTGACGACTCGAGCTAGGGCTTTACCGTCTGATTTCCACATTTGCTCAATAGTTACAGCATCGACTGTGGTCGTCGTTCCAGATCGTTTTAAGTTATTTACTGCCCGAGTTGCAATACCAATACCTTGATTGATATATGGATCAACCTGGGCTTGTAAACTTTTTTGTTTTGCTTCGTCATGCCATCCATCGAGTTGTTGTTTAGCAGGTTTTGGAGTACTGGCAATTATCGCTTCGGGATTACCGCCTTTAATCTCGAGCCAGACAGCATGTGCTTCTTTACCTGCGGCAAAGCTTTCCTTACCGTACACACCATCTTTCAAGCCAGGTTTAGTACTGACTGCGGTTGGTTTGGTGGTCGAGTTGGATTTATCACCCGCAACTGGTTTACTTGAACCTTTATTTCCAACCAAACCTTTAAACCAAAAAATCACTTTGGCAATTGCTTTTCTGATTGGGTCTGCGATTTTGTCAAACAACTTACGAACCTTATCCGCAATGCCATCCAAATGCGCGACTCGAGCCAGAAATCCCACACCCAAACCGAGAACACCCACAAGGCTATCCTTGATTTTTGTGGCTGCCAACCCAATATTTCCTGCGGCAATGTCTGCCAGACTCGATGTGATTGCGCTTATTGTTGCTGCAATGTCCTTCATTTTGTCCCAAACAAATTTGATGGTTTCGTAGAGTTTAATGGCGGCTTGAATAATTCCAGCGCCAGGAATAAACATGCTCGAGAGGGCAATAATGCCTTGTTTGACCACAGTATTCAGGACGTAGCTTTTGATTCCGCCAAGGATGGTTTCTTGAAGCGCCGCACCTTCGTAGTATTTCTTGGCAGTCACGGCAAAACCGTTTTGTTGAATGCTCGAGAAGGCTGCTTTGGCTTCAACAGAGGCATCAATTGCGGTTTGTCCTCCTGGAACGGTATTGATCAGTTTTTGTTTAAGTTGCTCTGGCGTTCCACCAACCATTTGAAGCCCAATATGCAAAACGCCGGTGGCATCCCAGGTTTTAGGCAAGTCAATAGCGCCCATTGTTCCCGTGAAAAGCTTAACCACGCTTGCTTCCAGATGCTCTGGAAGGTTCGTGCTGAACTGATTAAAACCTTGACCAACCGCTTGTCCAAGGTGCGTTACGAAAGCGCCAGGGTCGTTTAAGACTTTGCTGGCATTCTTGCCAATGCTTTGAATTGTCTCGAGCACTTGTTTGCCGCCGGGTAACTGTGCAATTGTGGTTTTCGCAACATCTTCGGCGGCGTCTCGGACAGCATCGTAAGCACCGCCAGTGATGCTGCCAGATTGGACAACGCCACGCAAGTTCTTGGCGAAAGTAACGCTCGGAACCCAAATCCAAAAATCTTTTAAGGTTTTGGCATTCTTCCAATTATCCCCGCTCGGATTGGGCATCGAATCTGGATTGACATGATGCAAAACATTCACGTAGAACCTTAAGTCTTCACCGCGCTTTACGGCACTCGAGTAAAACTGTTCGGCAATACCAAGTGCTGGTTGATCTTTTTTGATCTGATGCAGTTTGGAATCTTTATCAGGGGCAAGGGTAATCAGGTGTTGAGCAACATAACCTGTTTGACCTCCAGTTTTGGTTTTGACCTTGTACCAACCACCCTCGAGTTCTCCGAGCACGTCAAAAAGTGTGCCTTGTGGCAGGTTGGTCATCAGGTAACCATTGGAATCTGGGGTTTTGCGTAAATTGACACCTGCCGAATCAATGACACCACCTGTGCGATTGATGGCACGACCCGCAGGGATTTGAGTTTGGTTCGTTTGGGCTGCATTTGGCTTTGGATCGCGTTGTAAAGCCAAAGCTGATCGTTGCATGGTTTGATTCGGGGTGATACCAGGTTTGGCAATATCTGGCGCTTGTTTGGTCAAATCAGGAGCGACAAACAAGTTGCTCCAAGCGTTGTTGGCAGTTAAAACCTTGGCAAAATCCTCGGCAATTTTGGCAATGTCCGCTGCGCGGTCAGTCCCATTCACCAACCCTCGAGCGCCGACAAAATCGCTGGTTTTGTCGGTGATGTAAGTGCTTAAACCCTTACCGCCTTGCGCGAAGCTGTCGTTCTGCATTCCGCTGACCAAAATTTTTGCCGCCAGTTCGGGCACGAGGTTGACGTGCGTTGGGTTTGTCTCGAGGTCAATTGAGTGTTCTTTCGTGCCGTAAGTCTGGTTGTCGTACGTGTAGGTGAAACCTTCTTTTTGCAGTTGAGTCCCGAGCCGTTTGTAATTGTCGCGCCCAGTGATTTGCACAAAGCCGCGCCCTCGGTAATTGGCGGCGTCGCTCGAGCCTTTGACATTGCCGAGCCTGCCGCCGTAAGAATCGTCGTAGTAAGTGTCCAGGTTGTCGGTGTTGTTCGGGTCGGCATTGACGCGGTGTCCGTTGACATGGTTGCTACGGTAGGGAATATCTTCGACATGGGTTTTTTTGGTTTTTTTGTCTGTAACTTTTTTATGCTCGGTTTTTAATGGGTTGTGGTCTTCAACCAAAGATTCGCTTCTGATAAATTGTTTTGTGCCAAACCGCGACTCGTGTTGTGCGGTGGCGAGAATGTACGCGACTTGGTTGGCGTTTTTGATCTGGCTCGAGAAACACTGCCCAAGGATGACGGGAATGTTGCTTTGGGCGTCGCTTTGGTATTTTTGCGGTACAACGGGTAGCAATGCAGTGACGAGGGTTGCCAAGGCGGTTTCATCAAGAATGGGACTTACCGGTGTTGGAGCTTGCGGTTCGCGTTGAACCTTCAAACTCGAGCGCTGCATGGCTTGCAACTTCACACGGTGCGCAGGCGGTTGACTGGCAATCAATGGCGAATTGGGTTGCGCTTGATTCTCGAGGTTCTTGAATTTGAAATTCGGATTGAATCCTGCAGCAAGTTCTGCGCCTTTGGTCTGCGCGGCAGTCTCGAGGCTGGGGTCAGCGTCAATGCCAGGTTTGACCTGCCCCAAGGCTTGCTGAACCGTATGCGTGGTTTCGTGGGCAATCAGTTCAAAACCCGATTTGGTGTTTGGCTCAAACGCGCCGCTCGAGAAGAAAATGTCGTTGCCCGTCGTGAAGGCTTTGGCGTGAACCGATTTGGACAAGGCGTCGCTGTCGCTGTCGGTATGAACACGCACCCTCGAGAGGTCGGTGTTTAAACCAGCCTCGAGTTGCTGACGTACATGTTCAGGTAACGGGTTGCCGCCGCCGAGTTTGGTTTTGATTTTCTCAGATATCCCAGAGTTTGGACTGGTTGGGTGCGCCTCGTGTTGTGCCAATTGTAATGCTTGGGATTGCATTGCGGGGTCTTCAAGCAGGGCTTGGCGTTGAAGCTCGAGGTTGGCTTCACCCTGCGCCACAAGCCTTTGAATGCTGGTGTAATCCGATTGACGCGGGTTGATGCCCGTCAACAAGCCGCGCAACGCAATGTCGCGGTCTGCTTTGCGCTGAATATTCAGGATGGCACCGGCGGCATCGGTTGGGGTCAAGCCACTGGCTAGGCGTTGCGCAGTGTAGGTTTTTCCAAGGGCAAAGGCTTGCTGGTCGGCTGGTTTAAACACACTCGCAGCGTCCAAAAACGGTGTGTCTGGATGGTTGTGCTTTGCCCTTAAAACAGGCAATTCGGTGTTAAACCATTCGGCTCGAGTGTTCAAATCATTTTGTGCTTGACTGGCTCGAGTTTGTTGCGATTGCAGTCGCATCTGGTCATCGATCAGGCGTTGCAAGATTTCTGGTTGAATGGCGGATTGGTACTGATCTCGAGCTTGCGCCGTTTGGATGCTCGAGGTTTTGACTTGCTGTTGAACTTTTCTTTGGACTGGGCTTTTGACAAAACTCGAGAAGAACGTTTGTTGTCTGACTTGAGTATCGGCAAGTCGTTGAACTTTAATTTGTTGTTTCAACGCAACAGCCTGATCTTGCAGGCGCAAGACTCGAGCTTGTTCTTGACTTGCAGCTTGAGTTTCACGCTGGGTACTGGCTTGCTCGGCTTGACGCTCAATTTGTGCTCGGTCTTGCTCGAGTTTATTTTTGGCGCGTTGCACTTGGGCAGGTGTTGCGGCTTTTGCCTGCAAAGGGATGGCTCTTGCAGAGACTTGCTTTTTTGAAAGCGTGACCACGCCAGGCAGCATTTGAGGTTTTGCCTGTTCGAGTTTCATCATTCAACTTTACAATAATTCAATTGCCCAAAATTGAAAGGCTAATGAGTG
Organism: Deinococcales bacterium; assembly: GCA_043730305.1. Classification (GTDB taxonomy): domain Bacteria; phylum Deinococcota; class Deinococci; order Deinococcales; family JAAFIG01; genus JANXTZ01. Next base: position 10,847 of record JAYTKL010000033.1, read on the forward strand.
CAAGTGTAAGCACACTTGTAAAAAAACGTGAGGAAGAAAATTTTTTTGTCGGCAAAAATCTACCTTAAAATCTCATACACCATGTGCTCGAGTTCATGCTCAAAAATGCCGTCCCATGCGGTTTTTACTGCATTAAAAGAACCTGGCATGGCAAACAGCAAACACTGCCCACCCACGGCTAAACCACCCGTTGCCCTGGACAAGACGGCTGCCGCGCCAACTTCGGCAAACGACAACATCCTGAACAACTCCCCAAAACCAGGCAGTGGTTTCTCGAGCAGGGATTCGATAATTGGAACGGTGTTGTCGCGTTTGGTGATGCCTGTGCCACCCGTGGTCAGCACGACTTGCGTGACACCATCCTCGAGCCAGGTTAACAATTGCGCCCGAATCGCGCCGCCATCGTCTTTGACAATCTCGTAACCCGTAATCGTATGCCCTTGCGTCTCGAGTGCCTCTTTTAAAAACCCACCCGAACTGTCGGTCTCGAGGGTTCGCGTGTCAGAAATGGTCAGTACCGCCACCCGAAGGGTTTTGGGTGCAGCCGCACGGTGTGATTCGCTGCCAGAAGTTTGATCAGTCATGCACTTATCGTACCCCCTGCCAGGATTGGTTTCCAAACCAAAGCTTCAATATGAATCCTAACGGGTGCTGTCCAAAAAGACTCACAAAAGACTTTCTCAGGGATCGGAAATCTACCTTGAATAAGGTCTGGGTCAACACATCACTTCAGAATTGAAGACCGACCCGATCTTTTCACCTTTTCAAGCTGTTTGGAAGGGTAATCTAAAGGCAATGCGTCGTTTGATCCTTCCCACCCTGGCACTGCTCACCATTCTCTGGTTTGCCACAAGCCTGGCATTCACGTACACCGTCAAAGCGGGCGACACGCTCTACAGCATTGCCAGAAACTTTCACACCACCGTCAGTGAACTCGAGCGCATCAACAAACTTCAAAGCAGCACGGTCAAAATAGGACAGGTACTGACCATTCCGACCGTGACCAACAGCAGCCCAGTCCCCAAGGTCAGCCCAGGAACTCGAGAG
>JAYTKL010000034.1:0-2934 GCA_043730305.1 Deinococcales bacterium
GAAAAACTCGAGCAGTTGCACGGTCACATTTCCGACCCTCGAGTTTAAGGCTTTAAATTTTGCCACGCGGTCTGGTGTGGCAAGGCATTGATGCGTTAAGTTCAGTCCAAACATGGTGAGTTTCACGCCGCTCGAGAAGACGATGCTGGCGGCGTGCGGGTCGCAGAGAATGTTGAATTCGGCGGCGGGACTGGTGTTGCCCAGGGTGGTGCTGCCGCCCATCACGACAATTTCCCCAATCAAGGGCACAATTTTAGGCTCGAGCCTCATGGCAAGCGCAATGTTGGTGAACGCGCCGACAGGAACGAGCGTGACTTGGTTTGGATGCTCGAGAATGCTGTCAATCATGAATTGCACGGCGTGTTGAGACTCCAAAGGCAGTTTGGGTTCGGTAAAGCTTGGTCCTTCGAGTCCACTTTTGCCGTGAACGTCTTCGGCGCTGATGCGTTCGCGCAGCAGTGGTCGGCTTGCGCCCGCGAAGACTTTGGTGGTTTTGCCTGCCAGTTCGACCATGATTCGGGCGTTGCGGCTGGTGTACTCCAGTCCAACATTGCCGTAAACGGTGGTGATCCCGAGCACCTCGAGTTCGGCACTCGAGAGTGCCAGTAAAATGGCAATGGCGTCGTCGTGTCCGGGGTCGCAGTCAAGAATGATTTTGCGGGTCATGGTTTGCCCAGTTTAACCCGATTTGGCTTGGTGTTCATTTTTGTTTCGCGTATCCGTCAAGATTTGTTAAGCTCTGATGCGAATGTCTTCTGGTGATGCAAAATATTTTTTCAAATTTCGAGTAACGCCTTACAAAACAGGTGAGTGCAAGCCGTGTTAATTGTCCTTCCAGACCTTCATGGTCGTGCCGATTTGCTCGAGGCAACCGTGAAATACTATCCGCCCGACACCAATTACGTGTTTCTGGGCGATGCGATTGACCGTGGTCCAGACTCGAAAGGCTGCATTCGTCAATTGCTCGAGCTTCACGACGAGGGGCGCTGCGTTCTGATTCGCGGCAATCACGAGGTCATGGTCGAGAATGCCGCGCAGTATGACCGCATGGCGCAAGAATCGGGCGATGCGAGTTTGTTGCGGCTTGCCAGGGAAGAGTTTGTCAACTGGCAACGCAATGGTGGCAGCACGCTTTTTCGTGAGTACGGTTTATTTGGACCTGGCAACCTGCCCAGCGATTTGACCGATTTTATTTCTAAAACCCAGCTCAGTTACGAGACGCCCAATTTTTACTTGTGCTCTCACGCCGCGCCAGCCGTCAAGCTTGATCGGTATTCGACCATTGCCGATGCGATGGTCTGGGCGCGACCCAACGAGGGTCCGTTTGAACTCGAGCCTCACATTGTCGGCAGCATTCATGGGCACACGCCTTTGGGTGTGCCAACTTGGGTCGATAAGCATTTGTACATGGATTTGGGTGCGGTCTTCAGTGGTAATTTTGCGACCCTCAACCTCGAGAGCATGGAAATGCTGGTCTTGCGCGGCGCGGGCATGGTCGGGCGCGACAATTTGCTCGAGTTGTTTTCTGAAGAAGAGGGTTTGATTCGCCCACATCCGTACAAGGTGCTCGAGATTTACTGAGTTTTGGCTTTGTTACAAGACAAAATATGCTAAACTTTATGCCATGAACGAAACGTTTCGGGAAATCCTTTGGCAGCAATTCGGAGCTTCGATTGACATGCTCGAGAACGCCATGACGGCTTGTTCGGAGGAACTTTGGAGCAATGGCTCAAAAGAGTTTGATTTCTGGTATTTGGCGTATCACACGCTGTTTTATCTGGATTATTACCTGTCAGAATCACCTGCTGACTTCCATCCGCCAGCACCGTTCACCTTGAGCGAATATGACCCCGCAGGTGTTTTACCAGAGCGGGTGTATTCCAAAATTGAGCTTTTAAACTACCTCGAGTTTGGACGCGAAAAATGCCGTGTTCTGATTCAAGGTCTGACCGACGAAAAAGCCCAGCAACGCTTTGTCAACGAATACAGAAATTATAGCATCCTCGAGATTTTGCTGTACAACATGCGTCACGTGCAGCATCATGCGGCGCAACTCAATCAGTTGCTGCGTCGTCATCAAGATTCAGCGCCCAATTGGGTCGGCAGGACAAAGCACCCACTGCACCATTAAAACCCGCTTTTCTCGAGGATAAACATGAGTCCAAATCCAAGTTCCATCTCGAGCCAGAATGATTTGATTCTCGAGACGCACCAACCATTTTCGTTTGCTTTGACCGCCAGTGTGTTGGCGCGTTTACCGCAACACAATCAAGTCGAACGTTTCGACAGGGTGGCTGGCGTCCATCAACGCGCCATTCAGACCAGCACGGGCGCTCGAGTGATTACTGCCAAATCACACGCTAAAGGTTTGGAAATCAACGATGATTCCCCAGAGGCTCGAGAATGGGCGATCACCTCGTTTGGACTCGAGCTTGATCCTGCGCCGTTTTACAAGGTGGCAAGAAAGGATTCTGCACTCTCGAGTGCCATAAATTCGCTTGCAGGCTTGCGACCCCCGCTCATGACCCCCTGGGAGGCTTGGGTGGCAGCCATTCTGGGGCAGCAGATCACGCTTTCATTTTGTTTGCAGCAAATCAGCATGGTGTCTAAACGTTTTGGTGGCGAGGTCGCGGGGCAACTCGCGGACGGGACAAGCCATTTATTCCCGTTGCATCCAACGCCAGAACAAATTCTGGCAGCCGACGAGGCGGGGCTGCTCGAGTGCAAAGTCTCGAGGCGCAAAACCGAGTACCTTAAAACCGTGGCGAAGGCATTGCTTGACGGTTATTTTGACGGAGTGCTCGACGGCGATGTGACCGATGTGCTCGATCATTTGACCGCGCTGCGCGGCGTGGGCTTATGGACGGCACGCTACTGGCTTGCCACCACCGGACGGCTGGACTTTCTGGCGTACGGCGACGCGGGTTTAAACGC
>JAYTKL010000035.1:0-1661 GCA_043730305.1 Deinococcales bacterium
GGCTTACGGTTGTGGTGGAACGGCAGCCGCACCATCAACCACCAATATCTCATGGCGGCGTTCAAAGCGGGCATTGCCAACCAAACCGATGTCATGGAAGCCTTAATTGGTGCGAGCAATTTGCGCCCAGGTAAAAACGTGGCTTGCAACAACGGTTTTACCGAGCATTTAACGCAAAAACCAGATCAGCTCGTGCAAACTCACCCAGAACTTCAACCCATGCTCGAGCGATGCAGCGAGCGTGTGCTCGAGATTGAATTGCAACGCGGCGATTTACCAACGCCTGCCACGGTTGCGGCGACCCGAATTCGGTTTTTATCGGGCTTGGGGCGTTTAATGCCGATTCTTGTCATGATTGGACAGGACAATATTTCGCGTGGTGGCGGTTATTATTACAACGATCAAACCCCGCGTCTGGTGGTTTTTTCAGATTTACTCAAAGCTGTTTACCCAAGCCAAACCGACTCGCAAACCGATTTTGACAAAGCCGTCAAAACAGCCAAAATCCTCGAACAACGGCTGCTCGAGCTTGGACTTTTTGCGCCTCAATGGACGCAATTTGTTGCAAAAAATATTGGTTGGAAAGGGCTGGCGGAGGCGATGTACTGGCTTCGGGCGCACACCAAAGACGGCGGTTTCAGCAACGATTCCGAACTCGAGGGTTGGAAGCTCGAGATGGCGCAACTCACACCATTGTTGACCCAAGAGTTGGTAGATGGTGCGGTGGATGTGGCATGGTTCAATCAAGCCTACAAAGACCTTGGCGACAAACGTTGGACGCAACTTTACGATGCGGCAAAGTACATTTCCTCAGGTACGGGTCACGCCAGGGCAAAGCAATTTGCCGATGCCATGCTGGGCAAATTAGCCGAAGCCGATGTGGTCAAACGAATCACAACAAAACGCCATCAGGACAGCCTTCGGGCGCTCGGCTTGATTCCATTGCCCAAAGCCAAAGACGTGGTGCTGCTGGCACGGTACGAGGTCGTGCAAACTTTCTTAAGGCAAAGCAAACAATTTGGTTCGCAACGCAAAGAATCCGAACGTCTGGCATCCCGCATCGCACTCGAGAATCTGGCACGAACCGCAGGGTTTCCAGACCCGATGCGGCTCGAGTGGGCGATGGAATTAAAAGCCGTGGCTGACCTCTCCAAAGGTGCGGTCAAACTCAAAAAAGACGATGTCGAACTGGTTTTATCCGTCACAAAAGACGGCGAACCGACGCTCGAGGTTTTAAAAGCTGGTAAAACCTTAAAAGACATTCCCGCGAACCTGAAAAAAGACGAAGCCGTGATCGAAATTCGGGCGCGAAAAAAGGAACTCGAGAATTCCCGCAGTCGAATGCGCGTGTCCCTGGAACGGGCAATGGTGCATGGCGATGCGTTCACGGCAAAAGAACTGCGCGACTTGACCAAACACCCGATTGCCCGCCCCATGCTCGAGCAACTGATTTTTGTGGATAACGCGCAAATGGGTTTTCTCTCGCCAGACGGTAAAAACTTGGTCAGCGCAAACGGCGAATTGCTCGAGATCACGGGCAGCAGTTTAAGGTTGGCGCACCCCGTGGATTTGCTCGAGTCCAAAGCTTGGAGCGAATGGCAGACCGCGTATTTCACGGCGCAACGTCAACAACCGTTCAAGCAAATTTTCCGCGAGTTGTA
>JAYTKL010000036.1:0-4990 GCA_043730305.1 Deinococcales bacterium
AGCGGTTGCAGCAATTCAAAGGCAACGTTGCCCATCATAAAACTGACAATTTGGGCTTTTGCGTTCATGGGTTGCCCAAAATACCGTGCTTGCGTGTGCTCAAAGCCATGGGTGGTTTGAACCTCTGTCGGCACGTCAAAACCCAGGATCGTGCGGTAATTCTGGGCGTAACGTTCGAGGTCGTTGACAATCACGCAAATCTGAAAAATGCTTTTGTCTGGAATGCTCGAGTCTGGCATATTTGCTCCGATCTTAAGGTTGATACCCAAAGAGGTCTCTGTCATCAGGAATGGTTTTTATCAGCTTGTCGCTGAGGGCGCTGAGTTCGGTAAAGACACGGTCTGGAATCTCGAGCGCAAGTGCTTTTTGATTCTCGAGCACCTGTTGTTTGTTCTTGCTACCGACCAACACCGATGAAATGCTGGCTTGGTGCAACAACCAGCGCAGTGCCAGATGCGAGAGCATCAGGTTTTCTCTTTGTGCAAGTTGCTTGAACTCTTCCACGCCCTCAAAAACCTGCGACCAGGCGTCAGGTTTGAAAAGCCGAATGCCGTGGCGTTGATCGTTTGGGGCAAACTCGAGTTGCCTGGGGTACTTGCCAGACAAAATCCCGTGCGCCATGGCGCTGTAGGCGATCACGGCGATGTTGTGGTTGGCACAGTACGGCAGGATGTCGCGCTCGTTAAAACGCCAGAGCAGGTTGTACCCCATTTGGCAGGCGTCAATCTGTCCAACCTCGGAGAGTTGCTCCATCTGCGAAACCGAAAAATTACTGACGCCAACAAAACGAATCTTGCCCTGCCGCCGCGCCGTCTCGAGTCCTGTCATCCACGGGCGCATGTCCTTACCCGTTCTAGACCAGTGCAGGTAGTACAGGTCAATCACATCGGTTTGCAGACGCTCGAGGCTGGCATCGATGGCTGCCAGGATTGCTTGGCTGCTGGTGTCGTCCAGGTTGGCTTTGGATGCCAGAAAAATCTGGTCGCGCCTGCCCGCCACAAACCGACCCAGCAGACGTTCGGAATACCCGTCGCCGTACCCCGTGGCGGTGTCAAAATGCCGAATGCCGAGCGCAAAGGCGGTTTCCCATGCCGCCAAAATGTCCGTTTCACCCTCGAGCTTCGCATGATCCAGACCGTAAAAAGACCCACCCATGCCCAGCGGCGATAGTTCGAGTTTGGCTTTGAGGTTGGACATATTTTCCTAAATTGACGGGTCGCCGTAAGTGTACGAGACGAACGCCACAAACTTGCCGTCTGGACTCCAGGACGGAACATTTAACGTGCCCTGTCCGCCGTACAGGTGGGCAAGTACCCGCACGTTGCCGCTCGAGGTTTCTTGCTCACAGATGGTCACGCGCTCGTTGTGGGGGTGGCTGGCGGCTGGCACACTGGGCGGATAGGAGACGTAGAGCATTCGTGTGCCGTCGGGTGATGGATGGGCGAACCAATCGTTACTTTCCCCAAAACTGGTTTGCTCTTGCTCGCCGCCGTCTGGTTTCATGCGCCAGATTTTCATTTTTCCAGTGCGGGTCGAATTGAAGTAAATAAATTTGCCATCTGGGCTGAACTCTGGACCATCATCGAGTCCCTGCGAGGCGGTCAGGCGGGTTTCTGCGCCGCCGCTCGAGGAAATCGCGTAAATGTCGTAACTGCCGTCGCGTTCGGCACAGTACACCAGTGTCTTCCCGTCGGGCAACCAACCGTGCCAGTACGAAGGCGCTTGATCGGTAACTTTGACCGGTTCGCCGCCGTCAATACCAACCACGTAAATTTGCGATCCCGCTTTCCGACCTTCCTGTTGGGTGTGACTCGAGAGGGCAAGTTGAGTGCCGTCAAACGAGATGCCATGATCGTTGTTGTTGGCAATCACGCTGCCGGTGTTCAGCAATTCGGGCATCCCCGAGTCGAGCGGGAATTTATAGATTTTGCCCTCCTGGTTATAAAGTAAATACTTGCCGTCTCTAGACCAATTCGGGGCTTCAAAATGCGCTGTGCTCGAGTAAATGATGCGGCGGTGTCCAGTTTCCACCTCGAGCAACTCGAGACGGCTGGCTGAAGGATGTTGGTAGCCGTCAACCCCTGGCGCGGCAGGAACATCAAGGCGAAGATTCTTAAAAACGGCAGTCTCGGCAACATCAATCTCGTGCGAGCAAACGAACAATCCCGCGTAAAGCTCACTCGAGATTCCAAGCCCAATGCGTCCAGTCTCAACCAGCGCTTCACCAAACTTGGCTGCCCGCATGATGATGTCCGCCCCCGAGCGCTCGAGTTGCACCACATCTGAGCCGCCAAACGCGGCTCTGACCTCCGAGGTCGCTGAACCTTTTTCTGCGCGGTACTGTAACGAGGTCAAGCCGTCACCATGCACCACCGCATTGGCATGAACCGCATCACCCTCGAGTGTCCGCCTGAACATGATGCCCCACTTGCGGTGCGGATTCTTGCCCTGCCCCAAAAACGCGGCTTGCACCGTCATCATAAAATCACCAGACATTTTTAAAGCCGCAAACTGAAATTCATCCTCGAGTGCCCAAATGTTGTTGCCGCCGCCCGTGATGGTGTAGGTCTGGGTTTGCGCATCATAGACCGTACTGCCAGGAATGCGCTCTGTTCCCACATCGCCCACAACATCAAAAGCTCCTGTTTTGGTGTTTGCCACGTTGTTCTCCTGACTGTGAAAACCCATCTCAAAATAATTCTTGATTTGCAATGCTGCCGAAAATCTAAATTTCACATATCAACACAGCACCCACACTCCCTTCTCTCCCAGGAGAGAAGGGTTGGGGATGAGAGGAGAAAGATTCATGCCGCTCGAGTTACTTCTTGAAGACCTCGTCGAACTTGCCTTGGGCTTGTGAAATAAACTGATCGGCGGTCATTTCTGGCGTGTTCCAGAAGGCATCGGTCAAGTCTGCAACAGCGCCCGCCCAGTCTTGATCCATGGTGATGTTCTTGACTGGGTGTCCAAAGCCTGGTTTTTTCAGGGCGGCGAGCACCAGTTTGGCGTGCTTGTCAACACCTTTGATTGCGTCCAGTCGAATTGGGGTGCTGCCTTTGATCACGCTGAAATTCTCGGTGATGCTTTTGGTGAGCATGATTTTAAACAGGGCTTCGATGGAGTTCTTTTTGATTTCGTTGGCTGGTTTCAGGAAGGTTTCCTCGTCCACGGTCACTTGCACACCTGCCGCACCAGGCACGAGCATGGTGTCAAAGTCTGTGCCGAGCTTCTTTTTGGCTGCCAGGAATTCGCCTTTCATCCAGTCGCCGTGCAGTTGCATCAGGGCATCGCCGCGCATGACCAGGGCGGTGGTGTCGTTCCAGTTGCGGTTGGCACTGCCGGGGTCGGCTTCTTTTTGAATTCTGCGGAAGTATGCCAGCGCCTGGCGCATCTCTTTGGAATCAATCGAGGCTCGCTTGGGGTTCAGTCCGCAAATGTCGTCGTACAGGCTGCCCGAGACTTCAACCATCATTGAGCCGAGCAAATACTCGAGCTGCCATTTTTGCGCTCCAATCGCCAGTGGTATGATGCCCGCTTTTCTGATCTTGGCAAAGTCGCCAAACATGGCGTCCATGCTCTTCCAGGATTTGGGGTTGACGCCAGCTTTTTTCGCCGCCGCAATGTTCCAGAACACCGTGCCGACAATATGAACGCCGAGCGGCGCACTGAGCACCTTGCCGTCAACCATCATCGCATCTTTGACGGCGGGTGGGATGTACTTGTCAACTTTAAGTGAGTTGTAATAGGCGGTGAAATCGTGAAGCAAGCCCTGTTTTAAGAGTTCGCGCCGCAAGCCAACGTTGTTTTCGATGAACACATCCGGCGGGTTGCCGCCGGTCAACATGTTGATCAGTGGAATGCTCGCGCCAGTGTCGTGGGCAATGGTGATGTCTGTCCATTTGCCACCCTGGGCTTGGAAGGCATTGCGAATAACGTTGAGCGCCCCAATCTCGGCAGCGGAAGACCAGTTGTTAAACACGACCAGTTCGCCGAGCGGTTTTTGCTGGGCGAAACTCGAGGCGACAACCGCTGCGGTTGCCACCGCCAAAACCGTTCCGAACACGAAAGCTTTTTTCATACCATCCTCCTTATGACTTTTCATTCCGACACCAAGGTCGGAGGTCACCAAAATTTAGAGTCGAAGCGAGCTGGCTTCGTCAAACACTGATATTTTTGAGAGGTCAATCTCGAGTTTTAATTCCTCGTCGGTCTGCACGCCTGCAAGGTCGGAGGGGTTGAGGCTGGCAACGATGTCACTCTTGCCAAGCTGGCAGTAGCACAGCACGTTCGCGCCCAAGGGTTCGACAATGCTCAGCATGGTCGAGTAAGCATTTGCCCCTGGGATGGCACGGTGAAACAGTTCTGGACGCACGCCCAAAATAACGTGCTGTCCGTTTTGAGGTTTAACCACAAACGGGTAACTCGAGATGTCAAACCGAATCCCATCGTGACTGATGACCTGGACGCCAGACTCGAGGGACAGGGTGCCGTAAATAAAATTCATGGCGGGCGAGCCAATAAAACGCGCCACAAAAACGTTGGCGGGGCGCTCGTACAGTTCGTCTGGGGTCGAAATTTGCGAGAACCTGCCCGCGTCCATGACCGCAATTCGGCTTGCCAGCGTCATGGCTTCGACCTGATCGTGGGTTACGTAAATGAAGGTGCTCTTGATTTTCTTATGCAGTTTCTTCAGTTCGATGCGCATTTCGGTGCGCAGTTTGGCGTCCAGATTCGAGAGCGGCTCGTCAAACAGGCAAACCGCCGCGTCACGCACCAGGGCGCGTCCGATGGCGGCGCGTTGCCGTTGCCCGCCCGAGAGGGTGGCGGGTTTGCGATCCAGCAGCTCAGAAATTTGCAGAAGTTCGGCGGTTTCTTTGACCTTCTGATCGATAAATTCTTTGCTTTTTCGTTTCATGCGCAAGTTAAACGCCATGTTGCCGTACACCGTTTTGGTCGGGTACAGCGCATACGACTGAAAGACCATGGCAAT
>JAYTKL010000037.1:0-2947 GCA_043730305.1 Deinococcales bacterium
TTAAAAACCAGCCTTTGAGGAAACTTTAAACTCGAGCATTATCAAATCCTTCATGTAAAACGATAAAAATGGGTGATTTCTATAAACTCTCACCCGCGCTTCGTGCACCCTCTCTCGAATTCGAGAGAGGGTTTCTTGAATGCAAAAATAAACCAATAATACTCGGGGCTTTTGAACAGCTAAAATTCCAATTTTTGAAGAAACCATATTATTCCTTTGGGTTTCTCCCTTCTCTCGATGGCGACCATGCCCGTCAGGTGCGTTTTATGGTCAAGAATTGAGAGAAGGGTCGGGGATGAGAGCAGCGTAATGGTGTTCATTTCTCGAGGCTCGGCATGTCCACACCGCGCTCAGATGCAGCGCGAATGGCGAGGTCGTAACCCGCGTCGGCGTGACGAATCACGCCCATTGCAGGGTCGTTTTTGAGGCACAACCGCAGGCGTTGTTCGGCTTCGGCACTGCCGTCAGCCACGGCAACCAGTCCCGCGTGTTGGCTGTATCCCATGCCGACACCGCCGCCGTGATGAAAACTCATCCAGGCTGCACCGCTCGAGATTCCGACGGCGAAATTTAAGAGTGCCCAGTCCGAGACGGCATCCGAACCGTCGAGCATGGCTTCGGTTTCGCGGTACGGGCTTGCCACCGATCCCGCGTCGAGGTGGTCGCGTCCAATCACGATGGGGGCTTTCAAACGTCCGTCTTTGACCATTTGGTTAAACAGTAATCCCGCCTTGTCGCGCTCCAAGTAGCCAAGCCAGCAGATTCGGGCGGGTAAACCTTGAAACGCAATCTGGTCGGCGGCGTAACCCAACCAGTTTTGCAATCTCGAGTCGTGCGGGAATAACTCGAGGAGGGCTTTGTCGGTCGCAGCAATGTCTGAAGCCTCGCCGGAAAGCGCCACCCAACGGAACGGTCCGCGTCCCTCGCAGAACGAATCTCGGATGAAGGCGGGTACAAATCCAGGATACGAAAACGCATTCTCGAGTCCACCGAGTTTGGCTTGCGCCCGAAGATTGTTGCCGTAATCAAAGGCGATTGCCCCTCGAGCTTGCATTTCAATGATGCTTTCAACATGCCGTACCATCGCCGCTCGAGCGCGAATCAGATACTCTTCGGGATGACTGATTCGCAACCTGTCAACATCTTCATCGTTTTTCACGGGTGGCAAGTAACCCCACATCGGGTCATGACTCGAGGTTTGATCGGTGACGAATTCGGGAATAAAATCAAGTGCCAGCATTTGCGGCAAGACTTCGGCGGCATTGCCAAGCAGCCCTATCGAGACGGCGCGTTTGGCTTTTTTGGCGGCGTTCGCCAAACGAATCGCATCCTCGAGATTGCTGGCGACTTCATCTAAATAGTTTGTCTCGAGACGACGCTGAATGCGCTGCGGGTCAACCTCGATGCAGATTGCCACGCCTCCCGCCAGTTTGACTGCCAACGGTTGAGCGCCGCCCATGCCGCCCAGTCCTGCCGTGACCGTGATCGTGCCTGCCAGCGTGCCGCCAAAATGCTTTTTGCCAGCACTTGCAAAGGTTTCATACGTGCCTTGCAGAATGCCCTGCGTGCCAATGTAAATCCAGCTTCCCGCCGTCATCTGACCGTACATCATCAGACCCGCTTTATCGAGCCGATCAAATTCGTCCCAGTTTGCCCAGTTCGGCACGAGGTTGGAATTCGCAATCAGCACCCTTGGCGCGAGCGGTTGCGTCTCAAGCACCGCCACAGGTTTGCCCGATTGCACCAGCAGCGTCTGGTCATTCTCGAGCCTGTCCAGGGTTTGGACAATCTTGTGGTACGCCTCCCAGTTTCGCGCCGCCTTGCCGCGTCCACCGTAAACAATCAATTCTTCGGGTTTTTCGGCAACCTCGGCATCGAGGTTGTTCATCAGCATCCGTTTGGCGGCTTCCTGAATCCAACCTTTGGCGGTACGAGAATTTCCACGGGCGGCACGAATTGAGGTTTGCATGGTCACTCGAGTTTGCGCCGTTTTGTGACAGATCACAAGGTCAGTGTCCAACATTGTTGGACGGTTTAAGGCATACTAAAGCTGTGCAATCCCTCGAGAAAGCCAATTTGATCTTGCGGTACTTCACCCGCGAAAAACCAGTCTGGGGCGTGCGCGAACTCGCCAGCAAACTTGAAATGCCACGCTCGAGCACGCATTTGTACCTGCAAACCCTGGCAAAGCTGCAATGGTTGCGCCGCAGCGAAGACGGAAAATACCGCCTCAGTTGGCGCTTGCTCGAGTTCTCCGAACAACTCCATCACAGCCTCGGTTGGTACGGACAAGCTCGAGAAAAAATGCAACAGCTTGCCGCACAAACCAAAACCCTGGGCGTGCTGTGTGTGCTCGAGGAAAACCGTGTGGTTTGCATAGACCGTTTTAACGCCGACCCCGCGCTCGAGTTTGAACACATTCAAACCGATGTGTACTTGCCAGCCAACGCCACCGCCGCCGGAAAAGTGTTGTACGCCTTTCAAGAATTAACCGCGCCAATCTTTGAGGCGTTTACGCCCAACACCATCACCACGCCCGACGAATGGCAAACCGAACTCGAGCGGGTGCGAGAACAACAGATTGCCTACTCGATAGAAGAATGGCTTCCAGGGCAATGTGCGCTGGCGATACCCGTGTTTTTTGAAGGGAAACTCGAGGCGACTTTGGGGGTGCAACTGCCGTTAAAACGTTACTTGCTCGAGCGGCAAGGGTTGAGAAAAGTGCTGCTTGGGGTTTGAAAGTTATTGTTTGCGTAATCGGAAATACGTGCGACTGATGATGATGTTGTTCTCGTCGCGTTCGATGCTCGAGCCTTCGATCAGGGTTGGTGTGATTTTTTTGATGCTGCCGTTTGAACTTTGAACAGTATATTCAGGCAACCAATACTCATATTTAAACTTCGGCACGTTGTATTCGTAAGTTGCTAGAAATTGATTGTTATTGCAG
>JAYTKL010000038.1:0-5188 GCA_043730305.1 Deinococcales bacterium
CCGCAACCAGCCAGCAGGGTGGTTGTACCAAGTGCCAAAAGTGACGCCAAAACAAGTTTCTTCATAAGTCTCCTTCATCACCCTCGGGAAGAGTTTTGCTGCCATTAAAGCCGTGCCTGAAAGAATTCCTCGAGTATGAGATTTCATTCTAAACCCGAGTTTGCATTTTTGCCTGGAAAAACCAGCATTGCACAATATAGAATTCTAAATAAATGCGTTTTTAGCGGTGTTTTTTCCGCAGTGCCTCGAGACGGTTTTTCAACTTCTCTTCCCAGCCTTCATTGCCTACTTCAAAAAAAACTTGTCGCTCGAGTTCATCGGGTAGGTAAGTTTGGTTAAAACTGCCCTCAGGGTCGTCAAAGTAATAGGCGTAGCCTTGTCCGTAACCGAGCGTTTTCATGTAACCCGTTGGGGCGTTGCGCAAATGCAGTGGCACGCCGTAACTGGGGGCGTCCGTGGCAAGCTGCATGGCGCTCTTCCAGGCGCTGTAAACGCTGTTGCTTTTTGGGGCAAGTGCCAAATAGGTCACAGCTTGTGCCAAAAAAAGTTCTCCTTCTGGCGATCCCAGAAAGTCCACGGCTTGATAGGCGGCAACACAAAGTTTGAGGGCGTTCGGGTCAGCCAAGCCCACGTCCTCGGCGGCAATGCGCACAATTCGCCGTGCCAGGTACAAAAGATCGGCGCCGCCCGCCACCATTCGCGCCAACCAGTACAGGCTGGCGTCCACATGTGACGCCCGAACACTTTTATGCAGTGCCGAGATCAGGTTGTAAAACTCTTCGCCGCCCTTGTCCATCGCGGGTATTTGAGCGCCCAATGCCTCACGAACCGATGCGACCGTAATCACATCTGAACTCTGGGCGGCAACCTCGAGCGCGGTCAGGGCTTTTCGGGCGTCACCATCCACTGCCACCGACAACGCCGCCAGCGCTTCAGGTTCGGCTTGCACCCCAGGTAAACCGCGAGGGTCAATCAGTGCTGTCTGTAGCAGCCCCAAAATGTCCTCACTCGAGATTGGCTCGAGTTTCAGGGTTCTGGCGCGAGATCGCAGCGCTGGGTTGACTTCAAAACTTGGGTTTTCGGTGGTCGCGCCGATCAGGGTCAGCAAACCGCTTTCGACGTGGGGCAGCAGGGCATCTTGTTGGGCTTTGTTAAAACGGTGAATCTCGTCCAGAAACAAGACGGTTTTGCGCCCATAATCACGGTTTTTCTTGGCGTGTTCAGTCACGTCACGAACGTCTTTGACGCCAGCCCCAACCGCAGAAAGCCCAAAAAATTCTGCGCCCGTAGAATTCGCAATCAACCTCGAGAGCGTGGTTTTGCCCGTGCCGGGTGGACCCCAAAAGATCAAGCTCGAAAGTCGGTCGCGCTCGAGCATCAAACGCAAGGGCTTACCAACACCGACCAGATGCTGCTGTCCAACCACCTGTGCCAAGCTTTGCGGACGCATTCGTTCGGCTAGGGGCGCACCTGGTGAAAAAAGAGAACTCGAGCCAGTCATGACTCGAGTTTAAGCGATAGTTCTGTGGGTAAAATTTAGGGTTTGAAGGCGGTCACGCCACCCATTTTCTTAAGTTTGGCTTCCAAATCGGTGGCTTTGGCTGTTGGTTTTGATTTCGCATCGCCAGGTAAACTGCCAGCCACAACCTCGAGCACGTCTTTAAAACCGTCTTTGTCCGAATCGGCGTTTTTCTTCAATAGATCAAACAAAGCTTGGTTAACACCAGCCGAAGTTGCCAATTGACCTTTTAAAGCCTGTCCAAAACCATTCCAGCCAGCACCACCAAAGGCATTGACATGACAAAACTGACACCCGACTTTATTGGCGGCAGCGTTTTTCTCGAGTTTGAGTTGCTTTAAAGCAATCGGACGGTACGTGCTACGGGCGCTGGAAATTTGCGTACCAACGACAGCCAATGCCAAAATAAATGCGAGAAAATGAACTGGTTTCATAGGGTCTCCTTACCTTGCGACCTGCTCAAGGTGACTGGATTCTAACGTGTAGGGCAGCATGAAAGTTAAGTGGAAGATGTAAAAACTCGAGTTTATTTGGCAACTGCTTTAAAAGCTTCAACGCCGCCCAATTTTTTCAGTTGCGCCTCGAGATCGGGGACGCTCGCGCTTGGTTTGGATTTGGCATCGCCGGGTAAAGTTTTTGCCACAACCTCGAGCGCGTCACTGTAGCCATCACCGTCAGAGTCCAGGTTTTCTTTTAAGACCAGGTACAGTGCATCTTGAATTTTTTTATTTGCGCTACTTTCCCACTGGGTTTTGAGGGCAGTTCCGAACTTGTTCCAGGCTCCTCCGCCAAAGGCAGTGGTGTGACAGAACTTACAACCCGCTTTGCTAATGGTTGGGTCTTTCTCGAGTTTGTACTGAGAAAACGCCAAAGTGCTGTATGAACTTCTTGCAACTGCAAGTGAAAAAGTAAGTGTCGTCAATAGGCTGGCAAAAACGATTAAATGGCTGGGTTTCATCTGCTATCTCCTGGGGGAAAAACGAATGACTAAATTCTACAAAACGTTTTCAAGAATTTATCAGTAAAACCAGCTTTGAACGCTTGAGGAATCCTTTAGGTTGGAATCTTGAGGGTTGTATTGTACTGAACGACGTAATTGGGTTTTTAAGTTGGTCTCTCAAATTTAGAAATTCATTTCTCTGGCGCTTAAGCTCATCTTGACCGCGCACCACCATACCGACGTACAGTAAGATAACGGCTCGAAACGTGTGATCCGAACTTATGAATCATTCAAAACAACCCTAAACTCAAACAACAGGATGGTGCTTGTGCTCGAGGTAAAAGGACTGCAAAAACGTTATGGCAGCTATGTTGCAGTCGAAGATGTATCGTTTTCTGTCGCTTCTGGCGAAGTGTACGGATTGCTCGGTCCAAACGGCGCTGGAAAATCAAGCACCATCAAAGTGCTTTCTTGTCTGGCAAAACCCGACGCTGGCAGCGTGGTCATAGACGGTTTTGACATTGTCAAAGATGTCGGTCAAGTCAAAAACCGCATCGGCATTGTGCCGCAAGACATTGCGCTGTACGAAGACTTTTCGGCTCGAGAAAACCTCTTGTTTTTTGGGCGCTTGTACGGTCTGGGTGGTAAAAGCCTGAGAATTCGTGCTGACGAATTGCTCGAGGATGTGGGCTTGCTCGACCGTGCCAAAGACAAGGTTGGTACGTTTTCGGGCGGCATGAAACGCCGCATCAACATCGCCGCAGGTTTGATGCACAATCCCAAAATTGTTTACCTCGACGAACCGACCGTTGGCATTGACCCGCAATCAAGGCGTTTGATCTTGGATTTGGTCAAAAAATTAAATGCGAACGGCTTGTCGGTGCTTTACACCACGCATTACATGGAAGAGGCAGAGGAACTCTGCAACCGCATTGGTGTGATTGACCACGGCAAAATTATTGCCGAGGGCACATTGCCAGAATTGCGTGCCATTGCTGGCGAACTGACCCCGATTCACATTGCACTGCGTGACGCACCCAAAGCTGGAACGATCAGGGAACTCGAGTCATTTGCCGAAACAGTTTCGCTCGAGGGCACAGATTTGACTTTACTTTGCCGCGAACCTCGAGAGGTTCTGCCGCAAATTTTGACCAAACTTTCCAGCTTGGGTTTGAGCGTCCATCACCTCGAGATTGAAGAGCCAGGTTTGGAAACCGTGTTTTTAAAACTGACTGGACGGCGTCTGCGTGATTAAGGTTCTTTTATGATTCCTCTGGTTCTGAAAGCCATTTACCGCGTGACCGAACGTGATTTGCTGGCACAAATTCGCTCGAGGGCATTTCTGGTGCAAACCTTGTTACTGCCAATGCTTTTAACCCTGATTATCGGCACGGCGCTCGGAGGACAACGCAAACTCGAGCCTTCACCCGTGGCGTTGTTCGCGCCTAACAACGAGATCAGCCAAGCGTTGACTTCCACCATCAACAGCACAGGCATCGCTTTGGTTGAACAATTCTCGAGTGCTGCTGCGGCTCGAGCCTCGGTTCAGTCTGGTCATGCGATAGCGGTGATCGAACTGCCTGACATCAATTTTCGTGCTCTGGCACGCCCAATCGATCAAAGTCTGAAAGTCAATCTTGGGCTTGATCCGGGCAATCAGTACCGAGGTCGGGTGATTGAACAGGTCACCCGTTCGTACTTGGCGCAACTCGAGGCGGTTCGGGCGTCGTTGTTGGGGGCGGTGCGGGCGTTAAAACCCAGCACGGCGCAAGAGTTGGGCGCTCTGAGTGAACAACTTTTACCAGTGGTCCGAAAGCGTTTGACCACGGACGGTTTTAGCGTCAGTGCACAAGATTCTGGTGGGCGCAGCGCCGGTTTTTTTGCCTATTACGCCGTGGCTTTCGGGGTCATGTTTACGTTAATGTCAGCCACCAACAGCGCTGGCGGTATCTTGGACGAGATCGAACGAGGCACCATCATGCGGCTCTTAAGTGCGCCGTTAACCCCCAAAAGTTTGATTGTTGCTAAGTTTTTGGCTTTGCTGGTGGTGGCTGTGGTGCAACTTGGCTCGTTTGTGGTGCTTACAGCCTTGTTGTACGGTGTGCAATGGGGTGAACCCTTGGCGGTTTTTTGTACCGTGCTGGCAACAGCCGCCGCCGCCGCCGGTTTTGGTGGCATTGTGATTGGTATTTCGCAAACCCACGAACAAGTAAACGTGATTGGGCTGGCGTTCTTGCTGGTCATGAGTCTGCTGGGCGGATCAATGTGGCCCATCGAAACCCTGCCAGGATTGGCGCAACAATTCTCCAAACTGACCTTCAACCGTTGGAGCATCGAAGCCTTTCAGAATCTTCATGCCGTTGGGCAAGGTTTAACCGACATTCGCCTGAATTTGCTGGTTTTGGCTGGAATGGCAGTGGCTGGTTTGGCATTCGGCGCGGCTCGGCTCGAGACGAGGTTCAAATCATGAACAACATTTTCAATGCCGCTCGAGTCATGCTGTCAATCGCGTTTTCTGAAGCCCGTCAAACCTTGATGCAGCCTCGTTTGTTGCTGGTTTTATTCTTTTTACCGATCATCTTTTCGACGCTGTTGGGTATCTTTTCGGGCAGCAATCAAGCCCCAGTCCGAATGCTTTGGACTGCACCAAACACACCACTGGCGAATGAACTGAAGGGTATTCTGTCAACAAAACTGACCCTCGAGATTGCAGACCGCCGCGCTCAAAA
>JAYTKL010000039.1:0-3950 GCA_043730305.1 Deinococcales bacterium
TTTGTCGCCGAATTTGCCGAGTTGTACCTGCTGCCCGCCATTCTTGCCATCTTCTTCTTGGGCGGCTGGCACGCGCCAACGTTACCAATCATTGGCGAACTCGTGATTCGCACCACTGCGCCAGACCCATCAATTCTCTCGAGCGCTCAAGGTTTCTTACCAACCCTTGCCGCGCAAATCCAGACTTTGGTGCAAACCATGTTTGCCCCTGGCGGCATCGGTCAGAATTTGCAATATGCCTTCTGGTCGCTTCTGAAAGCGGCGGCGGGCGTCTACTTTTACATGTGGATTCGTGCCACACTGCCGCGCTTTCGTGACGATCAACTGATGGAACTCTGCTGGAAAGGTTTGATTCCACTGTCCTTGGTTGGTTTGCTGCTTGCCGCCGTCTCGAGGCTCTACCCCGTGGTTGGGCAAATCCTTTCGTATGTCACGGCAATTCCGTTACTACTGTTTATTGTTTCTCGAGCGTTTGGTCTTAAACTTCCGAGTCCAAAGAAGGAGCTTGCATGAGTTTGCTCAAAGACATTTGGAGTGCAGTTTCTGGCGTGGGCAAGGGGATGGAGAAGACTTACGACGAGCAATTCCAGCCTATTTTCACCGATTTGTACCCGTTTGAATTGCCCAAGCTTCCGCCCGTCAGTGTTCAATCGCTGGCACTGATTCAAAACGAGGACGGCTCTGACCGTTGCGTGTCTTGCCTGGCGTGCGAGAAGGTCTGCCCAAGTCAGGTCATCACCATCGAACGCAAACGCAATCCTGCGGGAAAAGGTTTTGTGCTCGAGCGTTTTGACATTGATCTGGTCAACTGCATGTACTGTGCCGCCTGTGTCGAATCTTGCCCCGCGCAGGCGATTGTCACAATTCAAGATTTTGAGATGAGCACCCCGAACCTGCAAAGTTTGAAAGCCGACAAAGAATTTTTGGATTTGCAAGGCTTGCGTGCCGCACAGTGGTACAGCCCGAAAGTTGGCGTGGAATACCGTGTCGAAACCTCGGAGAATCCAACACACGGCAAGATTGTGAAAGCGCCGCTTGAGGATCAACCTGGTGGAATGCAGGAAATGGAAAAAGCCCGTTTGGCTACGCTCGAGCCTGCTAAACCTATTGAAGCGAAACCCACGCCTGTTGCGGCAACACCGAAAGCCGAAGCCGATCCTGTTGCCCCAGCCGCGAAACTCGAGACTGCCGCACCTGCTGCGACCAGCGACGAACCCAAAAATCCGAAAATCAAACGTTTCGTTCCAAAAGACGCTGCCGCACCTGCGGTTGAAACCCCTGTTGTTGAAACTCCGAAGCTCGAGACTCCCGTACCTGTCGAAGCTGCACAACCTGTCGAATCCGTCGCCGTTGCACCCGTCACACCCGAACCTACACCCGCCCCCCTCGAGACTCCTGCAACCGAAGAACCCAAAAATCCGAAAATCAAACGTTGGATTCCGAAAGAGAAGGGGGAATAAATATGGTCAATCCTGTTTTCTTCTACCTGATCTCGTTGGCAATTATCTCGACCGCAATTTACGCGGTCAGCTCAAGCAAACTTCTTAATGCCGCGCTTTCGCTCGCCCTGTCGTTCTTTTCGATTGGCATGTTGTACTTCATGCTGGGCACGCCTTTCATGGGCATGTTGCAATTTCTAATCAACGCGGGTGCAATTCCGATTGTGACCGTGTTTATTATTTTCATGACGCAATCGAGGGTTTTAAAACTGAAATCTCCTGCCACCGCCGTCGCCGCCATTGGCGCGATGGTCATGCTGGCAATTGGTTTTGTCTTGTACATCTCTCGTTCAGGCTCGAGCTTGAACGCTCAGAATGTCACACCCGTCAGCGGCGCAATGCTGGGCGAGAAGTTGCTCGGTTCGATGGAAACCACGGGTAAAATTGGTACGTTGTTCGCTTTCGAGATTGCCAGTGTCTTGCTGCTGGTCGCCATGGTCGGTGCAATCATTCTGACCAAACGCGAGGGTGAAACCATCAAAGGTAACGTCGGTGTTCTTTCTGAGGTCGAGAAGAGCGTGACCCAAGGGGAACTCGAGACACCAGCCCGTGCAGCCGATGCGGTTATTCTTGAAGCTCGAGAGAAGGTGGTTGCTTAATGGAAAACATTCTTTCAACCATCCGTTCGTTTGCCAACAACGGCATCAGCTTGCAACAATTTTTGATTTTGGGCGGGTTGTTGTTCCTGGTCGGCATTTATGGGGTGTTGACACGCCGGAATCTGATTGCCATTTTAATGAGTGTCGAAATCATGCTGAACGCCGCGATGCTGAATTTTGTGGCGGTCAGTGCGTACACCGACACGGTGAACATCAACGGGCATTTGTTCGCGTTGTTTATCGTGGCGATTGCCGCCGCCGAGGTTGCGGTGGGTTTGGCGATTTTCATTAATGTTTTCCGTTCTAAAGGTGGCGTGCTCACCGATGACCTCATGGAGATGAAACAATGATCTCGAGATTCGTAACATTCATCACCAGGAGGACTTCAAATGGTTGATCTTGCCATTTTGATTCCTGTGCTGCCAGCGTTGGGCTGGTTGATCATCTCAATTTTCTCTAAAGCACTTGGCAGCAAAGGCAGCGCTTGGCTTGCCACAACCCTCATGGCGCTCAGTGCGGCAATTGCCATTGGGCTGTTCGTTGAAATCAGTAGCGCCGCGCCAAATTGGAAAGCCGAACCGCTCGAGAAACTCTATGACCTCGAGCATCACAAAACGGCGGGTGGCGTTGACCATTCGACAACAACCGCTACCGCAGGTGAAACTGCGAATGCTTCAGCCACCACCGAAGCCGCCGCGACTTCCGAAGGCGAAACGGCTGTGGTTGAATCAATCACGGCATTGACCGATGAAGCCGATCAAAAAGCCGAATTGCTGCGCGAGGCATTACCCTCGAGCAACCGTGCGCTTAGCGGTTTCCCGTTCGTGCGCGAATGGTCTTGGCTTTCGATCAAAGGCGAGGCTGGCTTACCGTTCGGCTTGTACCTCGATCAGACCGCAGGCATTCTGATCTTGATGGTCTCAATTGTCGCCTTCTTGATTCACCTGTTCAGCGTGGGTTACATGGCTGGCGAGGAACGTTACCCGACCTTTTTTGCCTACATCAACTTGTTTGCCGCCGCGATGCTGGCGATGGTGATGGCAAAAAATTTATTTCATGTGCTGCTGTTCTGGGAAATCATGGGTCTGATGAGCTACCTCTTGATTGGCTTTTTCTACAAGAAAAAAACTGCTCAACAAGCCATGAAAAAAGCCTTCATGACCGTGCGCGTTGGTGATCTGGCGTTCATGGCGGGCTTGTTCTGGTTGTACTCGAGTTTCAAAACCCTGGACATTCCAACGATTCTCGAGGCTGGCGCGAGTGGTGAATTGCTCAGAGTCTTGGGTGTCACGGCGGCTGGTGGCATTGGTCTGCTGCTGTTCATCGCCGCGATGGGCAAGAGTGCTCAGTTTCCGTTGCACGTCTGGCTTGCCGACGCGATGGAAGGTCCAACGCCCGTCAGCGCCATGATTCACGCCGCCACGATGGTTGCGGCTGGTGTGTACTTGGTTGCCAGGGCTTACCCGATTCTCGAGGTGGGGCATGTGCTGCCGTTTGTTGCTCTGATTGGTGGTTTTACCGCCATTTTTGCCGCCAGCATGGCTCCCGCTCAAGCGGATGCGAAGAAGATCATGGCGTTTTCGACCCTCTCGCAACTGGGGTACATGTTCTTGTCGCTCGGTGCGTTCGGTTATACCGCCGCACTGTTTCACTTGCTGACCCACGCGTTTTTTAAGGCGCTCTTATTCCTCGGGTCGGGCAGCATGATTCACGGTTCGGGCACGCAAGATATCTTCGAGATGGACAGGCTCGCCAAATACCAGAAATGGACGCTCGGCACGGTCTGGGTCGGCGCTCTGTCCTTGATGGGCGCTCCGCTATTCGCGGGGTTCTGGTCCAAAGACGAGATTCT
>JAYTKL010000040.1:0-1937 GCA_043730305.1 Deinococcales bacterium
TTCATCGGAAATGTAGCCTACCCCTTTAATTTCAGGGTGTTGTGTTGAACGGTGATTCTTCAGGAAATATCGTTTAGGGCGAATTCAAACACCCTCTAAAGTATTCATCAGATTTGGGGTCTTTCACGGGTAAAAATCTAATATTATGATGAAATATATTTTCAAAATAAAACTTTAGATCATCGGTAGTTGGTGAGTTACATGATTGCCAAGCTAAAACATTGTTAGTAATATCATAGCAGCAGGTTGATTGTTTTAACAATCCTCGCGTTGGATTAATAATTATTTCGTCGCTAACTTTTGAAAAAGTTCCAGTATTTAAATCTGCTATTAAATCATCTATTTTACCTTTAACTTTAAAAAAGTGAAATGAAATATAATTCTCTAAAGTATTTTTCTTTATTTCATATATTAAAAGCGTATTATCATTGTTCCGAGGTACTTTAAGACTATTGTCAAAATTTTTGAAACTAATTAAATGCGTTAACAATAGAGTTAAGTCTATCTTTGCCGAACCCACTGTGGGAGTGATTTTTGGTTGGTAAAAGTACCATTTTGCATTTGAATTTGACGACAACGAATTGATAACCATGTTACTCCTAATATTTATGAATTTAGTATACGACCCCCGAGATTGCTCGAGGGTCAAAACATAAGAGTTGAGGTTTATCGCTTGAGCAAAGCGCCAAGAATACCAGTCAAAATTGCTCCAGTGCTCGAGGCTCCAGCATCGCGTTGACCGTTGGCGTGGGTCATGTTTGCGCCTTGAGTGACCGCACCCAGCAATGAACCCAGAATGTCGCCCATACCGCCACCCTGCGCTTGTTGGTGTTGCTGTCCACCGCCGCCGAGCAAACCACCAATCAAATCGCCCAAGCCGCCGCCCTGTTGTTGCGGTTGTTGATTTTGCTGCCCGCCGCCAAGCAGTCCGCCGACAATATTTCCGAGTGCCCCGCCAGCACTACCGCTGCCGCCGCCCAGCAAGCCGCTCAACACGCTACCCAGAGCGCCGCCAGCACCACCGTTGCCCATCAGGCTGCCCAGAATTCCGCCCACGTCCAAACCGCCAGGCGCTTGCTGATTGCCGCCGCTCAACATGCCCAGAAGTGGTCCAAGTGCGCCCAGAGGACCAACCTGATCGACTCCTCGGGTGTCGTGGTTGGCAATGCCAGCCCCCAAAGCGCCAATAATAGGCGCAACATCGTGCTGAGCAAGTTGATTTGGATGCCCCTGATATTGCTGTGCGGCTTGCGCAAAAGCATCGGAATACGCCTTGGAGGTAAAACCGTTAGAACTTCCAGCAATGGCTTGCGCTGCCGCCTGAAATTGAGTTCCGAGATCGGCGGTAGGGTCGCTCGAGGTGGCTAGTTGTGCGGCTTGGAATTTTGCCAGCACGTCCGAACCGTGCGTTGGGTGGGCAGGGTCGGCAGCATTTAAATCTTGCTCTTGGGTTTGAAGTTGTGCAACGACATTGGACAGCATTTCTTGAAGTGTCATGGAAAATCCTTCCGTCAATCCGCAAATATCTTCTCGTACCTCGAGCAACCTCGAGACGATCAAAGGTTTACGGTTCAGAAATCCTAGCACCGAACCAATTGCCCGTGAAGCCCTTACCCTTGAGGGTTTCTTAAATCTCATGGGTGAAGGTTTTGGAATTGAACAGCACTCAAAAAATTTGATTTGAGTCCAAACCACTACACAAAGTGGTCTGGAAACTTGACACGCTTTCAACGCTCGAGATAACCTCTTGTCACTGCTCAGCATAGCGATTTTCGTTACAAGCTTTTTTCTTGTAACGCTCGGGTGTTTCCCGAGGGGTTTTAAACCTGAATTGTGGCTCGAGGAGAACCTGAGGAGGTTCGTATGAAGCGAAAGTTGTTAATGGGACTCGTGGGGCTGGGCATGGCTGCCGGTTTGGCTGGCGTCGTGGCTCAAAG
>JAYTKL010000041.1:0-1763 GCA_043730305.1 Deinococcales bacterium
CACCAATCGTTCTCCGCTTCCTGGGGCAAAATCCCCTCGAGCAAACACTCTTGCACACCCTTGGCGACACCCGCCTGCGCCGCGCCCCAAGTCATGCCCTCGTGCGTGTCACCACGCAAATCGGCTTTGTTGATAAACGCCGTCATGGGCTTGACCGGCACGCCAGGTTGCAAGACCACCATGAACGGCAAATGCCCTTTGGTTGGACTCGAGAGCGCCCCCGCGAAAGCATGACCCGCCGCGCCCGTCTTTAGACCCAGCATGACGTTGATGTGCGCGGCGTTGGGTCCGCTGCCGATAAAAGATTCACCGATGAACATTTTTTCTCCTTAGTATTTCAAAAATCAGCGATTGATCTGTCTGCTCTCATCCCCGACCCTTCTCTCAACATCGAGAGAAGGGAGCTTCATTGATTTCTCGAGTGACGGAAATTTGGTGTTTTAAACCCTCTTTCGCGCAGCGAGAGAGGGTGACGAGCCTGAAATGTCAAGAGTTTGTGGACTTGGAGTTCCGAGAGTCATATTTCTCCTCAAACACCGTTGGTGCTAAGAAGCTAAGGCTCGAGTGCCGACGTTCACGGTTGTACCAAACTTCAATCCATTCAAAAACAGTAGCTCGAGTTTCAGCTATTGTTCCAATCGGTTTATTCAAATCCAATTCGCATTTCAAAGTCCCAAAAAGGCTTTCAACCACAGCATTATCCCAACAGTTTCCTTTCCTTGACATACTTGAGATCGCACCGAACTTCTCAAGTGCCAAACGATGCACACCAGCCGCATATTGCACACCTCGATCACTGTGATGCAGTAACCCAGCCCTTGGGTTTCTCGAGCTTCGAGCCATCTCAAGCGCGTCCAGTACAACTTTAGTCTCGAGCGACTGGCTCATCGACCAACCAATGATTTTCCTCGAGAACAAGTCCAACACCACCGCCAGGAACAACCAACCCTCAAGCGTCGGAATGTACGTCAGGTCAGCCACCCATTTCTGATTGGGTTTTTCAGCTTTGAAGTCCCGCTCGAGTTTGTTCTGAGCGACCTCGAGCGCGTGATTGGCATTCGTGGTTTTCTTCCTGATGATGCCTTTGCGTTTGCCTTTGAGTCCAAGTTCGCGCATGATCCCAGCCACTCGAGGACGAGAGCATGATTCATTTTTTTCTCGCAGGCACGCGTGAATTCTGGTAATACCGTAGGTTTTGCGGCTGTTCTCAAAAATGGTTTTGATCTTGTCGCTCAAAATGTTCCTTTCTTTGGAGCGTTTGGATTCAAGCCTGTTTTGCCATTCGTAGTACCCGCTTTTGCTGACCTCGAGCATTCGGAGCATGATTACAAGGATGAATTCTTCGCGGTGCTGGTGAATGAATTTGAATCTCACTTGCTTTCCTTGGCGAAGAATGTGACTGCTTTTTTTAGGATGTCTCGTTCCTGCGACCCTGCCCGAAGGTGCATCTTAGGGTCAAGAAGACGGGCAATCTCGAGTTCTCGTCGGAGTTGTTGGATTTCTTTGTCCTGCTCGGGCAGAGCGGGGATTCCACGACCAGGAAAAACGGGTTTTCCTTGGGTAATACCTTGTTCGTGCTCGCGTTTCCAACGCCCGAGCATGTTGGCGTTGATGCCGAGGTTGACGGCGGTTTTGCCGATGCCTTGGGTTTGGGCGAGTTTAATGGCTTCGAGTTTGTATTCGGTTGTGTAGGGTTTGTGTCTTTCCATGATTGCCTCCAGTATGAGGCTGTTCTGGTCGTCCACAAAATCTTATACATATCA
>JAYTKL010000042.1:0-13836 GCA_043730305.1 Deinococcales bacterium
CATGACCAAATACTTGGGCGGTCACGGCGACGCGATTGGCGGCGTGCTGGCTGGCTCGAGCGACCTGATGTTGCAAGTCCGAATGGAGGGTTTGCGCCACCTCGGAGGTTGCCTGGGACCGCAAGAAGCCTATTTGTTCCTGCGCGGCATCAAAACTTTGCCGCTTCGCATGGAAGCCCATTGCGACGGCGCGGAAAAAATTGCAAAACACTTGGTCTCAAAATCAAACATCAAACGCGTGTTCTACCCTGGACTCGAGGATCACCCAGGGCATGAAATCGCCAAACGCCAGATGCGGCGTTTTGGTGGCATGGTCAGCCTCGAACTCCAGGGAGGACGGCAAGCCGCCCAAGTCTTTCTGGATTCGCTCGAGTTGTTCATGCAAGCCGTGTCGCTCGGTGATGTCGAATCGCTGGCATCGCATCCAGCCAGCACCACGCATCAACTTCTCTCACCGGAACTTCGTGCCAAAGAGGGCGTCACCGATTCGCTGGTGCGCCTCTCCATTGGCATCGAAGACCCGCAAGACTTGATCGCCGACATCGACCAAGCCCTTGCCAAAGTCAACAAAGCACTTCTGGTCGGCGTTTAACCGCCAAACACTTGCGTCCAAAGCCGGCTACCGTTCGAGTCAAACACCCGCACTCGAGCGGCAGGCACGGATTCGGGCAGCACAAATTTGACTTTCGTCCCGTGCGCCACCTCGAGCACTTTTCCGTTTCCAGCCACCAACTCGCTCGAGTACGCGTAATGATGCTCGGGGGCAATTTCAAGCTCGAGCGTCCGACCCTTCCAAAACAGTTTCTCGAGCATGATGCCCGTACTCGAGTAAAAATGCCCCAACTCGAGCGCAGTTAAAATCGCGGTTTGCTCGAGCTTATCGGTTTCGACCATGACAAAAGCCTGACCTGGCAGACTTCTGTAACCCCAAAATTCGCCCTGAAAATCGTGGGAATCGTCGCTGGCGATACCGTACCAAAGATGGTTTGCTTTGATCAAACCATCCCAGAATTCGTCGGTGCTTTTCCGTCCGCCCACGCCCAAATTATTGCAGTCCGTGCTGGCATTCCAGACCTCGAACAGCTTGCAATTGCGCACCCCAAGCAAGTGTTTGCTCTCGAGCGCCCAATGAAAATTTGGATGGTTGACAATTGGCACACCGCCCAAAGCCCGAATACCGTCAATTGCGCCCTGCAAGCACAATTCGATGGTTGGATAGGTGCGCAACTCGGGCATGGCGGTGATCCCCAAGCCGTTGACATGCACCGGAAGGCGTTCGGCAACCGTGGTAATTTCCACGCCAGGAATCGCCAGAAAGCTCGAGTTTGCCACCTCGGTCGCCCAAGTCGGGTCAAACGGGTGGTTGTGATCGGTCATGCAAACAAAATCATAACCGTGATTTTTGTACCAACCCAAAACCTCCGACGGGCTGGTATCGCCGTCAGAGACGTAAGAATGTGTGTGCGTGTTGCCCTTAAACCAGGGCATCAGTTGTTCCTCGAGTCATTCATGGCTGCAATTTAACCAATTTGATATGAAGTTTTTGCTTTTGCTGGCTCATTCTAAAAGTCTCAAGAGAGGTTCTTGCCCAACTCGAGACTCGAATTTAGTTAAGCTGGCAACCACAACCACGCATTACTGGGAATCTCGAGCGACACTTTTTGCCCCCGAGCAAAGACTTGATCGTTTTCGACTCGAGCCACCCAAGTGTCACCGCCAACTTTCAGAATCACCTGCTGGTCTGCGCCCAAATACGTGACCAGTTCAATCACACCCGAAACAGTTGCGCTTTGACCAGGCTCGAGCGACTTGAGTTCAATCACTTCTGGTCGAATGCCCAGCCGTCCAGATTTATTCTCGAGATTTGGGAGGCTCACCACCTGCCCACTGATGCGAAAACTCGAGTTTCCCAGTGCTTCGGCGGGCATCAAATTCATTGCGCCAACGAAAGCGGCAACAAACGGACTGGCGGGCGTGGCGTACAAGTCCCTGGGTGTGCCAAGCTGCTCGATCCGACCCTGGTTCATGACAACCACGCGGTCAGACATGCTCATGGCTTCCTCCTGGTCGTGGGTCACCAGCAGTGTGGTAATGCCCAAATCGAGTTGCAAGCGCCGAAGCTCGGTGCGCAGTTCGGCACGAATCTTGGCGTCCAGCGCCGACAGCGGTTCGTCGAGCAGCAACACCCGAGGATTGGGCGCAAGTGCTCGCGCCAGCGCCACACGTTGACGTTGCCCTCCCGAAAGCGTGAGCACGCTGCGCCGATCAAAACCATGCAAACCCACGACCTCGAGTAATTCTGAAACTCGAGCGTTCAGTTTGGTAGCCTCCCAACCCGCCACGCGCAAACCGAAGGCGATGTTGCCAGCCACGCTTAAATTTGGAAACAGCGCGTAACTTTGAAAGACCATGCCAACTCGGCGTTGTTCGGCGGGAACTTTGGTCACATCAGAATCGCCAATGAAAACACGCCCGGAATCAGGAATTTCAAAACCCGCCACGGCTCGCAGGGTGGTGGTTTTGCCGCAACCCGAAGGTCCAAGCAAACTGACCATCTCGCCAGGTTTGACCTCGAGCGACACGTTATCAACGGCGGCTTTTCCATTGTAAGACTTGTTGATGTTCTCGAGCTTGATGTTGACGCTCGAGATTGCTTGTGAATTTGTCATGCGACTGTCACCGCGTCTTTCAGATTTGAATCTCTTCGTAACCCGAGCGCAAAACTACCCAAGCCCCAGGCGATTGCAAACGCCAACACGCTGATGGCGGCGCTTTTATGTCCATCTTGCGAATTGGTCAGGTACTGGTAATAGGGCAGGGTTTCCCAACTTGAGCCGACCAGCAATTGCGCCAGACTAAATTCGCCAAATGCCGCCGAAAGTGCCAGCACACCGCCAGAAAGCACACCAGGAAGCACGGTTGGGAATATCACCCAAGCCAAAATTTGCAAATCACTCGCGCCCAAACTGCGTGCTGCCTCGGCAAGCTGGCGCACGTCGGCGCTCTCAAACGCATTTGCCACGGCACGGTAGGCGTAAGGCATGACCACCACCGTCACGGCAGGAATCAACAACCAGGGCGTGCCAGAAATGGCAAGTGGCGGCGTGGAAAAAATCTTGATCAAACCCACCGCCATAATCACCCCAGGAAAAACGAATGGCCACAACGAAAAAAACTCGAGGGCGCTCGAGAGTTTGGGCGCGTACAAGGTGATGGCAAACAGGGTTGGCACCAGAAAAAAGATCGAGAGCGCCACCGCCGAAAATGCCAGAATCAGGCTGCGTCCACCATCCGCCCAAAACGTTGGATCGCCAAAAAGATGCGACCAAGCCTCGAGCGAGAAGGCTTTGGGAATTAATTCGGTCCAGGAACTCGAGAGGCTGTACACCAGCGTCATCAAGATTGGCAAGAGCAAATAAGCCAGCAGCAAACCAATAATTCCACGGCGCAAAAACGTCATTTCGCCCCCTCGAGTTGAGATGCCCAACGCCTCGAGAAACGGTACAACGCCAGACTGAGCAGAAGCGTGACCGCCATCATCACGCTGAGTGCCGCCGCCGCGCCAGGGTCGTAACCAACCTGCCCCGACACTTGAAAACCAATTTGCGTGGGCAGTAAATTAATTGAACCTTGCGAAAGCGCGTACACCGTGGCATACGCCCCAAAAGAATTGGCGAACAACAAAATCATTGAACCCAGGAGCGTTGGAAGCAGCACCGGAATGCCAACCTTAAACCAGAACCCAATCGAACTCGAGCCTAAACCCCGCGCCGCCTCGAGCCACTCGCGTTGAATCGCGTTGAAGGCGGGCAACATCAAAACCGTCATCAGTGGCCACTGAAAGTACAAGTACACCCAATGCAAATTTTGCCGACGGTAAATATCTATCGTGCCCAGACCGAATTTCTCGAGAATCAAATTCGCAATGCCGCTCGAGCCGAGAATCACCACGAACGCGAACGCCAACGGCACACCCGCGAAGTTGGCTGAAACCCCTGAAATGGCGGTGGTGAAACGTTTTAAATTCGGGTTTTTACTCGACCAGATTGCACCAGCCGTAATCGTGCCAAGAATTCCACCCTCGAGCGCGGTGAACCAAGACAGGTTAATCGAATTGAGAAGTGCTTTCAAAAACAATGGTTTGGTGGCTTCCTGCACGTGCTCGAGCGTGAAACCAGATTTGTTGGTAAAAGCCGAAACCACCAGCAAGATTCCAGGCATAATTTCAAACATCAACAAAAACGCCAAAAATAAAAATGCAACCGCAAAAGTTGCCCAACGAAGATTCAAGAAAACCCCTTTCCAAAAGCCTGCAAGTGACTGTTACTCGAGCGTTGTGAATGAGCCGAAAGCCGAGATTAAACTTGGTTTTATTAAAATTCGAGATAAAGTTATGTTTCTTTACTGCGTTCTCGAGATTCACCAAAAGGTTTTCGCCAAATGCGAATCTCTCAATACAAAAAGGTGAAGGTCAAAGTAAAACCTACTTTTTCCCTTCACCCCTCAAATTTCAACCCGAGTTACAACAGTTTAAGCTCGAGATTTATTGTTCCACAACTTCGTTTGCCCACTTGTCGCCAATGCCTTTGACAATGTCTGGCATTTGCTTCCAAGCCACGATCGGTTTGACTTTCTTGTACTGGTACGTTGGAATCATTTGCGCCAGCACTTCTTTTGGTAATTTACTGCGAATCTTGGCACGGATGGGTTGAGCGCCGCCCTTGGCGTACAAAATCTGCCCTTCGTCCGAGAACAAGAAGTCCATGAACAACTTCGCCACGTTCGGACGGGCGGTGAAGGCATTAATCACTGGTGCGTAAGGTCCGGTGGTGGTGGCATCAAGCGGAATACGAATTTGCAAATCCATCTCGCCCTTCAATTGACGACGGAAGTTAAGCCCGTTGTAATCCCAGTTGATACCAATGGCAACTTCGCCCTTTTGGATGTTGGCAATGCTTGGCACAATCGGTTTTAAGTTGCCCGATTTTTGCAATCTCGAGAAGAAATCAATGCCTGGTTGAATGTTGGTCTCACTGCCGCCAAATGCCATTGCCGCAGCAATGACCGCGTACTGCGCGTTGGCGGCTTTGCGTGGATCGTTGATGGCGATTTTGCCCTTGTACTCTGGGCGCAGCAAATCGTGCCAGGTCAACGGAATATTCTTGACCAATTTTGGATTGACGATGAACGCCACAGCACCGTAATAGGCGGCGGCATAATGACCATCCGCGCCTTTAGCCCAATCAGGAATTTCTTTCCAGTACTTGTTCTTGTACGGCAAGAACGCGCCCTGCTCAGTACCAATAGGACCAAACGCCAGACCGACATCGCCAACATCTGCAACGGGAGCGTTTTTCTCTGCCAAAAATTTGCCGATTTCTTCGGCACTGCTCATGTCGGTGTCGGCATGCGTGACGCCGTAACGTTTGGTGAAGACATTCCACATTTCTTCGTAGTTCAGCCAATCGTTTGGAATGCCGTAACTGACAATTTTGCCTTCGGCTTTGGCTTTCGCCACCATGTCATCGTCG
Organism: Deinococcales bacterium; assembly: GCA_043730305.1. GTDB lineage: Bacteria > Deinococcota > Deinococci > Deinococcales > JAAFIG01 > JANXTZ01. Next base: position 5,532 of record JAYTKL010000042.1, read on the forward strand.
GCTGCCAAACCAAAACTTAACGCTGCGAGCGCGAGACCAGCAGAAACCATCATGACTTTCTTCATACATTCCTCCGTGAAACTGATAAAACCTTGAAAGCATAGCAAATACCAGATGAACAGCTTTTGGTCAGGTGAATGTCAGATGTACGCCCCCATAGTACGACACCTGGCAGTCAAGTTTGCAACCCCAAAAACTCGAGCAGACATCTGTGGGCTTCATTTCGCTTATGCTGGAACAAGTTTTTCAAGTTTTAAAGGAGTTCACCATGAACCGTGATAATGGCGCTGCGTTGTTTGGAACAGTATTTTTCTTGATTTTGGCACTTGTGGCATTCTTGTTTGGCTTTTATCCGTACCCGCAAGCCGATGCCGACAACGTACTTCGTGTTTTAGGAAAAATCGCGGCTGCTGCGTTGGTGATCGGTGCGGTACTGGCAGGCATCAGCGGGTCGCTCGAGCACAAAGAATAATTCGCAAAGAGGGTTTTGAAGCTCGAGCTTGATATTGCTCTCAAGCCTCATTTTTTTGGTTTGACTTTACTTGCGTTTTGCTCTTCAACAATCCAGGCTTTCCAATCCGCCTCCGCCAGTCCAACAGTCACGTATTTTCCGTACCTCACCAGTGGCAGCCGCAGCAATTTCGGTTCGGCTTCAATTTTTGCCAGCATTCCATCATCGGACACGCGCAAAAACTCGAGTCCAGCATCGATGTACGCCTTGCCAGTAATATCCAAGACCGCATTCAAACCAAATTTTTGAATAAAACGCCCTATTTCTCCCGCGCTCATCGGACGGTCGTGCAAGTCCACGTTGTGGGTTTTGATGCGGCGCTCCTTAAAAAAACGTTCCGCCGCCCTGGTTTCTTTAGAGGATTTGAGACCAAAAATTTGGACTTCCATGCCAGCATTTTACGCTCTCGAGCTTTGAAAATTTGAGGTAAACTGTCATATGAAAACCCAGATTTCTTACGGCAAATTTAATATTTCACTTCACCGCACTTACGCCGCGCCGCTCGAGGTTGCCGCCATTGCCGAGTCGGAATTTACGGGGCGCAACAACAATTTGTTCGCCGTGGATGTCAGCGTCGAAGTCTTTGGCAATAATTTTTTGCCCGCCTACACCCACGGCGACAACAGCATGGTCGTTGCCACGGACAGCATGAAAAACTTTATTCTCAAAGAATCCGCGAATTTTACGGGTTGCACGCTCGAGGGTTTACTCGAGTTTCTGGGCAAAAGTTTTCTCGCCACCTACCCGCAAATGGAAAGTTTGCGCATGATGGGACGCGAGTTGCCCTTTCTTGCCGCTCGAGTTCCTGGAAAAAACGGCTTTGAGAACAGCGATTTGCTGCATTTCCCAACCAACGGCGACGCGGCAACCGCCAGCCTGTACCTCGAGCGTGACAGCGCTGCTTCAAACCGTAACGGTTCGCAAGTCATAGACCTCGAGTGCGGGCGCGAAGGTTTTCAACTCCTGAAAATCGCTGGCTCGAGTTTTGCCGCGTTCGTGCGCGACGATTACACCACCCTGCCCGAACTCAAAGACCGTCCATTGTTTATTCACATGGATTTAAATTGGCATTACTCGAGTATTTCTGACGGTTTGGGCGTTGAAAAATATGTTCCAAGCGAGCAGATTGCCGATATTTGCCGCGTCATTTTTCACGAATTTAACTCCAAGTCCATTCAAGAGCTGGTTTACAAATTTGGTGAACGCATTCTCGAGCGATTTCCGCAACTCGAGAGTGTCAGTTTTGAAGCGCAAAATCATACCTGGGACAAAGCCGCCGAACTTGCAGGTAGCGATAAAGTCAAGGTGTTCTGGGAACCCAAAGTGCCTTATGGTTATATTTCCCTGACCATGACAAGGGATTGACATGAAAATCGCCGTCTTCACCGATGTCCACGGCAACCGCTTTGCACTCGAGGCGGTTCGTGAAGCCATCTCGAGCTTCAAACCTGATTTGCTCTTGAACTTGGGCGACATGGTTTCGGGCGGTGCTGATCCTGTTGGCGCTTGGCAACTCCAACTCGAGTGCGGTGCATTGATGGTACGTGGCAACGCCGATGAGGAAGTGAGTAACCCCAAACCCGATCTCGAACCTGAACAGCGTAACTTAGTGATGTGGTTGCGTGGACTGTTGACCGAACGCGATTTCAGCATCCTCGAGAATTTACCAACCACGCTCGAGGTTGCAATCGGTGAAGTGCTGGCGTGTCACGGTTCGCTCGAGACTCCCTGGGACTTTTTGATGCTGCACGACAATCCGCAAACCTTCACGGATTACGCCACGCCCGATCAGCTTCTCTCGAGAGTTCAGAATTTCCCAAACGCAAAAGTTGTTTTGTGCGGACACTCACACCGCGCTCGAGTTGTGACCGTTAACGGTGTGCAATTTGTCAACGTCGGCAGCGTTTCCAGACAACCCGACAACGACCCTCGAGCACGTTGGGCATTGTTGACCCGAGACGAAAATGGTTGGCAAGTCGAGCACAGATTCACAACCTACGATGTTGAAGCCGCCGCAAAATGGGCGCTCGAATTTGCACCCGACGGTGAACTCGAGGCGCAAAAATTACGAACTGGAAGCGGCGCTTAAAGTCTCGAGCCACTCAAAAAAGGAATAAAGTTCCCTTCTCCTGATGTTGGGAGAAGGGTCAGGGATGAGGGTAGACTCCTTTCAATTCTTGATTTTCACCAAGTCTCGCAGCAAACCATCCAAACCGTTTGAAATGCTGATCTGATCAATATTCTCCGTGATTCGCTCGAGCGTCTCGAGTTCTTTGAGCCTGAGTGCCACAGGGTTGTCTTCCATGACTTTGGCGGTGTTCAGAAGGCTTCGGGTCGCGGCGGTTTCTTCGCGTCGCCGGATTCCGTTGGCTTGCGCCACTTTTTCGGCTTCGACCACTTTGGAAAGGATCGCTTTCATCTCGCCTGGGAGGATAATGTCTTTGACGCCAACCGAATCGACAGCCAAGCCAAAGCCTTCAGATTTGGTTTTGACGTGGTCAAACACCACGTCATCAAGCACGTCTTTGTCCTCGAGCAGCGCGTCCAGGGTGCGAGTTCCGACGGCTGCCCGCAAACCGAGTTGCAATTCTTTGTACAAGAACGCTTCCAAATCCTTCAGTTTGCTGGTTGCCAAGATCGCGTCGGTCACACGGTAAGAGGCGCTTAAATTAAGGCGCAATGCCACTTTGTCTTTGGTCAGAATCTCCTGACCGCTGACCTCAAGCGTTTGAAGCCGTGTGTCCACAATGGCGACCCGCAGAGACTGTCCAATTTTCCAGAAGGCATGAGCGCCGACTTCAAGCACGCCCTCGAGTTTGCCGTCCACGAACAACGCGCCAGTGTGGTACTCGGGAATCGTGACGTTTTCGATGTACTGCTCGAGTTTTGTGCCTTTCAGGTTCGCGGCGATGTCGGCTCGAACACGGAAATCAACGGCAATGTCCACCGTCTCGAGTTTGGTCACACCGTCGTTGAAGTACATGGCAGTGGTGGTTGGTGGGATCAAATCGGCAATCGCTTTACCGCGCCTGACCAGTCCAAGTTCCAACTCGTTTAACTCAAGTCGCAAGAATTTCTCGAGCCAGACTGGGTTTGCGGCAATGATCGCGTCTTGTACGCCTTTGTTGACGTTCAAGAGGGCGCTGTGAGCAATGGCGGTCACGTTCTCGAGGTCGCGCCAGTAGAGTTTTCGCTCGCCTGAAACCACCAAATCCGCAATTTTACCAGACCGTGAGACAATCGCAATATTGCCCTCGAGCGGTGCAACGTCGGTGAAGAATTTTTGCACCCAACCCGCGCTTTTCCGCGCCAACAAGACATGATCGTTTGCCAAAATCAAACCGTCAGCCACGTTCAGATGTTCCACCTCGAGCGCCACAAAGCCGTGCCAGAACAAGCCGCGTGCGTTTGGTGGCACAACCTCGAGAATCGTACCGTTTCGGGTCACGATGGCGATTTGGGCGGTGCTGGTCTCGATCAATTGAAAGTGCTCCGCGACAATGGCAGGGCGTTTGGCAATCAAGTAATCTTTGATTGGATGCTCGAAAACTCCAGCGTTGATGTCGTATGTCACGACTTCAAAGCGTTGACCGACTGTGAACAAGTTATGCTCACCAGGCTCGAGCACGGACATGAAGTTACCATTACGGAACAAAAGTCCTTTTGCGTATTGTTTGACCACGAATTTCTGAAATACTGCCATGCTTTCACCTCTTTTCACTTTCTTCAACCAAAAGTCTTGATTGCTCGAGTCTCGAGTTCTTGCTTTCAGTTCCTGCCAGCAGAAAATTCTGCGTTGCATTCATTTTGTGCGCGTAGGTTGTCTCGAGTTTGTGCTGGAATCGGGCTGCGGGTGTTGACCAGATTGTTATTTTGGCGCTCGAGTTGTGCATCGTGTTGACTGGACAACCGTTAACCAAAACTTGAATGAGGTCGCTGCTGGCAGCGCAAGACGCGAGAACAGGGCTTCAAACTTTCGCTCGAAGCGCTCGAGACAACCTCCTGATTTTCAAAGCTCGAGTTTCCAAATCTTGCCAGATTCTCGATTTTTGTCGTTCAGGGCGCGGTACTGCGGTGTGCTAGATCGCTTAACAGGCGATTGGTTTGCGGGATTTGAACCCGCTACTCTCTGATTACAAGTCAGATGCTCTAACCGAATGAGCTAAAACCGAACTGGATGAAGGAATCGAACCTTCTAACGCTCGAGTTTGAATCGAGTGCGCCACCGTGACGCGTATCCTTGGTGTGCTTGAAAGGATTTGAACCTCTGACTTCCCGAAAGATTTCGGGCGCTCTGACCACTGAGCCACAAGCGCTTGGAACACTTCCCACTTTTGCGGTACACACTTCGAGAAACCCGAGTGTGCCAGTGGGGCGTTTGAACCCCGAACCTTTGCATCGGCTTTCACCGTTCCGTCAAAAAGAATACTTGTAAAACTCGAGAATCCTGTGATGGATTCGGCGTAGGTGTACTAAGCTGATTGGCGTGGCGTTTATAATTGAGGCATGAATTGGAAATTGGTTTTGGCGCTTGTTTGCGCCTCGAGTTTTGGTTTTGCCGCCCCAACCGGAAAACTGGCATTTATTCGTGATGGTGGCGTTTTTGTTGGCGATGTGAACGGGTTTCCCAAACTAGTTTCCAAAAGTGCTCGAGTCAAGTTTTCCAGCATTGCGCCCGATGGTCGGAGTTTGGTGTTTTTCAACCAGACCGATTCCAAAGTTGCTCCCTTGCAAGGTTTTATCGCCCGAACACCGTTTGATTCCAGTGCGCCGTTGTCACTTCCAGTTTCAGAATTTCCGCTTGAGCATCTGTCATATTCACCAGACTCGAGCGGTTTGTTCGTGACGGGTTCGAGCACGGGCTGGAAACTCGAGATTCCAGAGTTTAAGGCGCTGCTCGGTGCGCCCAACCCAAAATCACAGGCGCTCAAATTTGCATCCCTCTCGAGTGCCAAGGACGGTTCGTTGATGGCGTTCGTGGCTGGTTCGGACGTGCGCATCATGAACAAAAACAAACAGAAAATGATTTTCTCGCCTTTAAGACCAGAATTATTGCTCGAGCAAGTCAAAACCGCCGCCATGAGCAATGCGGCATTTCAAGAACTCTTAAATCCAGAGAGCGCTGCCGTCTCGAGCAACTGGCTTTCGGGCGCGGTTGGGTTGCGCCCAGACGGCAATGTGTTGTACTTCGCCAGTAACCTTGGCACGGGCATTTCTGTCACTGGTAACGCGAGTTTCGTGTTTTTTGCGGTTCAACTTTCGACCATGAGAATTCGGCTGCTCGCAAAATTGGGCGTGTTTCACGGTTCAATGCCCAGCCGTTTGAACTTTGCGCCCGATGGTTCAAAATTCGCGTTTTTCAGTCCATTTACCCTCAACCAAGGTGAATGGCTGCAATCGCTGAGTGTCTGCGAACTCAACCTCGAGAAACCGATTGAAATGCTGGTCAAAGACCCGCCTCCAAAACCGCCTCTCACGCCAACCAACCTTCAAACCGAACCAGTCGTGCCGGTCAGTTCACCGACGGGCGAACAATTGCTTGAAAATGGCATGGCGTGGTCGCCCGATTCCAAGTTTTTGGCGTTTTCGGTGGCAAAATATGCAAAGCTCAGTCCAGCCTATAAAATATTCATTAAAGACGTTGGTTACAATAAAACCTTGTTGAAAATACAAAACGCAGTTCAACCCTCTTGGGGCGCAAATTAGGATTTGTCGAACTTTCTTCTCGAGACTGACTTTGGTCTGACTTGTGCTGACACTTGATTATAGGTCATCATGTAAATGAGAAAAATTTTGTTTGTCTAAGTCTGAGTTCAGAGCCGCCGTTTTATGGGAGGATCAACCATGTTAAAAAATCCAGTGATTGCCATGTTGTTGTGCGCCTGTTTGGTTCAAGCCAAGCCTGTTGATACCGTTGTTTTTATCAAAGACAACGCCGTGTATCTGTCAAACACCAATTCAAACTCGGCACGACAAATGCCAAATTCAGTTGGGGCTTTTCTGGCATCGCTCAGTCCAGACGGTCAATATCTGGTGTACTTTGCTGGCTCGAGCCAAAACCCAAGGGGCTTTTTTTGCCGAGTACCGTTTTTGACCTGTCAGAAGTTGAAATTGACTTCCAAAGTGGTTTACGGTTTCATGTGGAGTGGGACTGGCAACCGTTTTTTTCTGGCGCAGCAAACAAGCAGTGTGCTGATCAGCTTGCCGAGCATGAACATGAAGACTTACAAGTTTTTCCCCAGGGGCATTTCGGGTGATGGCTTGACCCTTGCCTACACCACGCCGACAGACATTCGGGTTGATGTTGCTGGCAAACAACGCATTGTCTTTGCCGTTCCGAAATCTCAAAATGCACTCAATTGGGCGTTTGGTGGCATCAGCCTGTCCACCGACGGTCAGCAACTTTATTTTGCCAGTAACGCAGGCAACGGCATCAGCGATGCGGGCACAACCCGTTGGCGCTGGTACGTGGTGAACACCAACGGCGGCAAGCCCAAAGCCTTAAAGTTACCAGCTTTTACGGGGCGCATTCCGGATTCGGTGGAACTCTCGAGGGACAACAAAAAAATGGTTTTTGCCTTTGCGAACCAAAACTCCAGCAGCCTGTTTTTGCTGAACATTCAACACAACGAATTGCGCACCATGGCTCAAAACCCGAACGGTTCTTTGAACGGCACGTTCTCAAAAGACTCGAGGTTTCTTGCCATCGGTTCGAGCGATCTGCAAAACGGCGCGTTGGTCAGCGATGTCAGGATTGTCAATTTGGCGGGTGTGCCGAGCCAGATTGTGCTCGGGGCGAGTCAATACACCTGGTGAAGGCTGTCAATGTTTTGGATCAACAACTGTTTGAATGTGCGGTCGTTGATCCAAAATGCAGGTCAATATTTTTAAGTAAACATGCTCGAGACGCTGTCCCCCGTATGAATGCGGTGAATCGCCTCGGCAAACAGCGGTGCGACGGTCAAGACTTTGATCTTGTCGCAGGCTGCAAGTTTTTCTGGACTGACAAAACAAGAATCGGTGCTGATGCACTCTTCAATGTCCATCTCTTTGATGCGTTCAACCGCAGGACCCACGTAAACACCGTGCGAAACCGCAATGTGCACCGCTCGAGCGCCAGCCTCTTTGACGGTGGCAACGGCTTCCGTCATCGTTCCACCGGTGGAAAATTCGTCATCGACGATCAAAACGCGCTTGCCCTTCACATCGCCAATCAAACCTCGAGCCTCGACGCGGGTGTCGCTGACGCGGCGCTTGTCAATAAAGGCGATTGGCGTGTTCAAACGGTCTGCCAGACTCGAGGCGCGTTTGATGTCGCCAGCGTCAGGGGCAAGTACCACGGTATCCTCGAGTGACGGCAATCTGGTGATGAAATGGTTGGCGATCACCACTTCGGCGGTCAGGTGATCGACTGGAATGCTGAAAAATCCGTGAACTTGCGGGCTGTGAAGCGTCAACATTAACGCCCTGTTTGCGCCAGCCGTGTGAATCATGTCTGCCATGACCCTTGCCGCAATCGGAATGCGCGGCGCGTCTTTTTTGTCGCTGCGTGCATACGAAAAGTACGGAATCACGGCTGTCACCCGTGCGGCGCTCGAGCTTTGGGCGGCGTTGATCATTAACAGCAATTCGATAACACTATCAGAAACGTTGTAATCGCCGTTGCTCGCCAGGGACTGCACAATGAAAACGTCCGCCTCGCGCAGGCTTTCCTTGAATTGCACTTCAATGTTGTCGTTCGAGAATCTTCTGGTGGTCGAGCGTCCGAGTGGCACGCCCAGGTGGTCGCAAATG
>JAYTKL010000043.1:0-2489 GCA_043730305.1 Deinococcales bacterium
GGTTCAAGGTTTAAAAGTTATTTTTCCACACTCGAGTTCGAGCAGCAAAAACGCACCGCCGATTTGGTGTTTGACAGCGCTTTGGGAAAACTCGAAGCCACGCGCTGGTATGTGCGCCCAAGCCTCGAGTTGATGCTGGAACTGTGCAAGGACGGTTTTGAAAACGCCTTTGTGCATCGGCGTGTAGACCTCGAGAATATGTTTTTGGATCAAGCGGCACTTAAAGCTTGGCTTGAGGCGCGACAAGGCAGCAAAGCCCCCAGAGGGCGGGCATTTTTGTACACCTGGCGTTATGCGATTCTGCTCTGGAATGTTTTGAACGCGCTGCATTCGCCGTTCTCAAGCGACGTTTTGACCAAACTCTTAAAGTTGCATCGCTTGTGGCGCAAAAAATTACGCTCTCGAAACACTCAACTCGAGTAACTGATTTCTCGAGCATCTTAAAAAGGAGTTTTTATGAAACGACTTGGCTGGTTTTTGCTGGCTGTTTTGGGGTTTTCTTTGGGAGGTTTTATGTCTGATTCAAACGCGCAATAAAATACGGCTTGCTTGGCGCTCGAGCATCGTCAATTTGATTTCTGGCTTGGGAACTGGGAGGTCAAAGACCCCAACGGAAATGCGGCTGGCACAAACCTTGTCACTTCAGAATTCGGGGGTTGTGTGCTGCAAGAACATTGGGTTGGTTCGCAGGGTGGTCGCGGCTCGAGTTTCAATATTTTCTCGAGCGCGGACAAAAAATGGCATCAGGCTTGGGTTGATGATTCTGGTACGTTTCTCAATTTGATCGGTGCGTTTCAGGATGGCAAGATGATCTTGGTCACTGATGCCAGCGTTTTAACAGATCGAATCACTTGGAATCTGGTAGACGAGAACAAAGACCGTGTTCGGCAGCTTTGGGAACAAAGCAAAGATGGCGGCAAAACTTGGACGGTGGCGTTTGACGGTTTGTACATTCGTAAAGCCCCGTGATTCAAGCTTGAATGCCCGCTCGATTCGTAGGGTGCGCCGTGCGCACCGTTGTTCATGTATATTCGGTGCGCACGGCGACCCAAGCCCATTAGGTGCTGTAGTCAGGGTCAAGAAGCGCACCCTACCAAAAACTATTTTAAAAAGTTTCAGTGAACTCTTTGGTTTTGAGAATCGTGATTTTAGGTTTGCATTCTGGCTCGAATTGCAACTCGAGCCAAGGTTTTTTCTGTTGGAAATGCCACGATGAGGGCTTTGATTTTTGCTGCCAATTCTTGACCGTACAGGTTCAAACGGTAGCTTTTCCTCGAGCCTCCAATGCCTTCAAATGGCTCGAGAAGTTCGGCTTGCCCGAGCATCCCCAAGCCAAGCGCCAAAGCCCGTGTGGTCAATCCTGGCAGTTGCTCGAGAATGTCTGTGAAGCGTGGTTGATCTTGTAAAACCAGAACGATTGGCAGCGACCATTTTTTCAGGGCAATTTCGGTGATTTCAAGTTGCTCGAGGGTCTGCATGAGTTCAAAAACTGCTTGCCCGATTTGTTGTCCTTTGGCAGTCAAAATATATTCGGGGCGCAGTGGGTGTCCGTATCCAGGGTTCCGCATCACCAAGTCTTGTTGGGTCAAGGCGTTTAAAGTGCGGCTGAGTGCATCTTTGCTGAGGTTTAAGCGTGTCACCAGGGTCACGAATTTGCAGCCATCGTTGCGGTGTAATTCACAAAGAATGGGCAATGCCCAGCGGTGATGCACCAAATTGATCAGAGGCTCGAGCTTGGGGTTATTCATAAATATCACCTTAAAATTATGCTATTGACAAAACAACGATTTTGTATAAAAATAGTACCGAAAGGAGAACAACATGACAACAACCGCAGACACAGTTCAAGCCAGCTCAAACATCGGCATGACCACAGGTTTAACCCTGGCACTCGAGGTCAGCGACTTTGAACGTTCCAAGAAATTTTACCAAGAGGTGCTGGGTTTCAGGTTCAGTTACGAAGTGACCGAGATCGGCTGGTGCGAATTTGAATCGCCAACCAAAGATGTGATTATTGGGCTTTCAAAAGTCGAAAAAGTCAACGCTGGCGGTGGACTTGTCCCAACCTTTAACGTGACCGACATTGCCCACACCCGCAGCATTCTCGAGACTCGAGATGTGCGCTTTGATGGACCAACCAACACCATGCCAGGTTTGGTGATGCTGGCAACGTTTTACGATCCAGACGGTCATCCGTTCATGCTTGCACAATCTCTGGCAACTCCAAATTAACCCTCGCGGAACTTTTTTGCTCTTCAGCGCGTAAGCTCGAGCATGAACAACTTCTTTTATAATCTGAGTCAAAACGCTGTCGCACTTTTAGAGCAAGGTTTGAGGTTCTTGCCAGGCGAAACACCCAAAACCGTGGTGCTCGAGTTGCACGGCGCATACCCCGTCACCAGTCCAGCCAATCCATTGCCAATCCCAATTCAATTGCCAGGACAAAAGAAAATCACAACCTTGGAAGATTTGCGCGATCAACTCGAGCG
>JAYTKL010000044.1:0-3603 GCA_043730305.1 Deinococcales bacterium
GTGCTGCTCGAATCAAAAAGGCGATCTGAAGATTTAGCGTGAAGCCAGCCGTTGGTAGACTTTTGCCATGAAGTATTGGCTGATGAAATCAGAACCCGACGTCTTCGGCTTCGAGCACCTCTTGGCAGCCAAAGACCAAACCACACCCTGGGAAGGCGTGCGCAATTACCAAGCCCGCAATTACATGCGCGACACCATGAAAAAAGGCGATAAGGTGCTGTTTTATCACAGCAGCACCAAAATTCCTGGCGTTGCTGGTCTGGCGCAAGTGGCAAGCAACGCCTACCCAGACCCAACCCAATCTAATGCTGCCAGCGATTATTTTGACCCCAAAAGTACCATTGACAACCCGCGCTGGATGATGGTCAACGTGCAAGCTATTGCAACCCTCGAGTTTGTGGCACTCGAAACATTGCGTCAAGACCCGAAACTTGAAGGTATGATGCTTTTACAGCGCGGCTCGAGGTTGAGTATTCAACCCGTCAGCGCAGCGCATTTCAAACACATTCTTAAACTTGGAGGCTGGAATGAACGAAGTTGATACTGTGATTCAAAACATGAAAGACCGCATCACCGGCGATGTATTGACCCAAATTGACGCCGTTATTGGCGTGGAAATTTCTGGCAAAGGCGCATACACGATTGACGCTCGAGCCGTCGGTGGGCAAGGCATGATCGAGGGCGACCCCGCCAGCCACAACCTCGAGAGCCGTTTCAGTTTCGCCATTTCTCAGGACGATTTTGTGAAGCTCATGAACGGACAACTGAATGCAATGGCAGCCGCCATGACCGGCAAACTCAAACTCAAAGGCGACATGGCATACGCCATGAAACTCGCGGCACTGTTCAACTGAGCATGAAACTCGAGGAACTCAACCCTGCCAAAGCCGCCGACGAGGCGATATTAAACGCCGCCTTCGCTATTTTGCGTGAACACGGCGTGGGTGACGGAATGCTCGGCGTGTATTTCCGAGAACCCGTCAACACTTACGTGCTGCAATTTGAATCCGAAAACTCGAGTTATTTTGAATGGGTGCGGGTTAACCTGAGGGGTTTGGACAATTTACCCGAAACCGAAATTCTCGAGGCGGCAGCACGACTTGCCACACGGATTGGGATCACCTACAAACGCTTTTTGTTAACCAAATTGAATTGAGTCGCTCAAAAGTTCTTGATGCTCGAGTTCATTTTCTCAAATACTCGAGCATCAACTCGGAACGTTTGATTAAACTTTTATGGCTCGAGCCTGCCCACATAACGAATTAAATCCAGTTGTGGCGGTTCAAAACCCAACTGCCTTGCCAATACCATGATCTGTGCGGTGTGCCGAACCTCGTGTTGCATGACATGCCAGAGCACTTCACCCACCGAAAAAAATTCTTGCCCAACTTCTCGAGGCATGGCAATTTCAGTTTTCAGCATTTCAGGCTCGAGTTTTTCTAAATACGATAAGGTACTTTTTTGCACCGCCAACCAATACTCAAGCATCCATTCGAGCGACTGGCTTGCGTGGTATTCCTGCTCAAAATTTTGCGGAAAACCGCTCACGCTTTCCCAAATCGGTGTGTCTTTCAGAATGTCCTCGTGAAGCCAGGAATCCTCGACCACGGCAATGTGAATCACCAAATCTTTGATCGAATGAAAGCGTTCACCTGGAATCACATCCCTCGAGATCGACTCAATGGGCATTGAACGCAAAAAAGTGAACAAATCTTGTCGGGAACGCCGCAAGTAATCGTAAAAACTTTGAACCGTCATGAAACCTCCAAGAATCGTAAAATCGCGCTCAATGCTCGAGAGACCCGCTCGAGGATGACGGATTTAAACAATTGAGTTGGGAAGTAAGGTCGGGCTTGCCAGATGGTTGGTAACAACATGATACATGCCTCAAGCATTTTTGGCTCGATTTAAGCGAAAAAAACTGACAGGCAGCTCAAATTTTAAACATGACCGCTGATTTTGTGCGGTTCGTACAATTCCTCGAGCTTCACAACCTCGTCGGCACTCAATTTAAACTCGAGTGCCGCAATTGCATCCTCGAGATGCTGCATTTTGCTCGCGCCAACAATTGGCGCGGTGATGAATGGTTTCTCGAGCATCCAAGCCAATGCAATCTGGGCGTTTGACACGCCTCGAGCGGCGGCAATTTCGCTCACGCGGTCTACAATGTCAAAATCGCTGGCGCTGTAAAGCGTCGCACCGAACGCATCACTTTCTGCGCGAACCGTAAGTTTTTCACCTTCCCGAGTGCGGTTGCCGGTTAGTGTGCCCCTCGCCAGTGGACTCCAGGGAATCATGCCCACGCCCATGTCGGTTAGTTGCGGAATCATTTCGCGTTCTTCCTCGCGGTAGATAAGGTTGTAGTGATTTTGCATGGATACAAATTTGGTCCAGCCGTGTTTCTCGGCGACGTGCTGCATTTTGGCAAATTGCCAGGCGTACATGCTGCTCGCGCCAATGTACCTGACCAAACCAGCCCGCACGAGGTCATTGAGCGCTTCCATCGTCTCTTCGATTGGCGTGTTCGGGTCAAAACGATGAATCTGATACAAATCCAGATAATCCATCTCGAGGCGTTTCAGGCTGTCATGCACAGCCTGGAAAACATGCTTGCGCGACAAACCCTGACCGTTTGGTTTGTTGCCAGCCACCGAAAAAAAGACTTTGCTGGCAACCACAACATCTTCCCGAGCCGCGTATTTTTTAAGTAATTTGCCCGTAATCTCTTCGCTCGCACCAGCGCTGTAAGCGTTGGCGGTATCAAAAAAATTGATGCCGGCTTCGATGGCACGTTTCACGAACGGATCAGATTCCTCGAGCGGCAACGACCAAGCGCGGGTTGCAGGGTCGCCGTAGGTCATCATGCCCAGACAAATTCTCGAGACGCTCAAGCCAGAATTGCCAAGTCGTTTGTAATTCATGACAGCAGCTTAACGCTGCAAGTTTCAAAACCATTGTCGGCTTAAGTACCTGAATTGAATTGGGTTTGGCAACTCACACGATTCTTGTCTAAAACTCGAGCATAATTTTTTTCATGAACGCCATACGCGGTACAACCCAACCAGAATCCAGAATCGAAAACACCACCCGAACTCGAGTTTCATGGGGCGCTGATTTGGTCACGATTGTTCTGGGTTTGTGGTTGATCGGCGGGGTTTTTGCCGATGGTTTCGCGCACAACAACCTGCGTGACACTCTTGACAGCTTTTTCTCTCCCTGGCACGCCATTTTATACTCTGGATTTACCGCCACCGCCCTCTGGATTGCCTGGCTTGTGGCGGGTCAAGCTCGAGCTGGCTTGCGGGGTTTGAATGCTCTGCCAATTGGGTACGAGTGGGGTGCGTTGGGTATCATCGTCTTTGGTTTGGGTGGTGTTGGCGATCTGATCTGGCACAGCCTTTTTGGTATTGAAGTCGGCTCGAGCGCCCTGCTTTCCCCAACCCATTTGATGCTGCTTGCTGGCGGCGTGATGATCTTGACCAGCCCAGTGCGCAGCGCCTGGAACTCGAGCATGAGCGCCAAACCAGGTTTTCTCGAGTTTTTGCCCGCCCTGTTGGGTTCGTTCGCGGCGTTTAGTTTTATCACCTTCATGCACATGTACAA
>JAYTKL010000045.1:0-1989 GCA_043730305.1 Deinococcales bacterium
TGTCGGTCACAACGATTGCACCCACCGCATGACCGGCATTGGCGAGGCGTTCAATGTCAATCACTTTTAATGTCGGGTTGGTTGGCGTCTCGAGGTACAAGACCCTGCATCCTTTGGCAATCTCGAGTTCGATGGCGGCGAAGTCGGTGGTGTCGAGCAGCATGACCTCAACGCCCATTTTTGGTAGAAATTCGGTGAAGATTTTGTTCGTTCCGCCGTAGGTGTCCTTGACCGAAACCACGCGATCACCAGGTTTTAAAAACGTGAACAAGGTGTTGGACACGGCTGCCATGCCGCTGGCGAAACTGGTCGCCGCCTCGCCACGCTCGAGAATCCGTACTTTTTCCTCGAAGGCGTGAAGGGTTGGGTTGGTGTTGCGGCTGTAAATATGCCCTGGCTTGCGTCCAAGCGCAACGTCCAACCATTCGTCCAGCCCGTCGTAACCGAAGGCAACACTTTGCACGATGGGAACTTGGGTTGCACCTTCAACCAAGTATTCGTCCTCGCCTGCCCAGAGTGTTTGTGTGGCGCGGGTAAATTGCTGGATGTCTCGAGATTTCATGTTGAGGCAATCATACTTGAATCTTGCCCCCAAGCGTCCAAAGGCGTTAGAATCCCTGGCATGTTGCGTTTGAAAAACCGATATTATGCCGAGAAGACTTTAATTGTCTGACGGCTTGAGCACGTTTTTTCTCGCCCCGAAGACTCGGGGCGTTTTCTTTGAATGGAGAATTGAATGTCAAATTTAAGTGTTGAACAGCAACTCGAGGTTATTTCACGCGGCGCGGTGCAGATCACGCCGATGGATTCGTTGCTCGAGAAATTAAAATCAGGACGGCAATTGATTATCAAACTCGGGTGCGATCCGAGCCGTCCAGATTTGCATTTTGGTCACGCAATCGTGCTGAAAAAAATGCGTCAATTTCAGGATTTGGGACACAAAGTCATTTTGATTATCGGCGATTTTACGGGCATGATTGGCGACCCGAGCGGCAAGAGCAAAACCCGTCCTGCGCTTTCGCTCGAGCAAACCCGCGAGAACGGTAAAAGCTACCTCGAGCAAGCCACAATCATCTTGGATTCTGACCCTGCAAAGCTCGAGATTCGTTATAATTCCGAGTGGCTTGAAGCGCTGGATTTTGAGGATGTGATTCGGCTTGCCGCGAAGTACACGGTGGCGCAAATGCTGACCCGCGAGGATTTCAGCAACCGTTACAGCAACGGCACACCGATCAGTTTGCACGAACTGATGTACCCGCTCGCGCAGGCTTACGACAGTGTGGCGATCAAAGCCGATGTTGAACTGGGCGGCACGGATCAAACTTTTAACCTGATGGTCGGGCGCGACATTCAAAAAGAGTACGGACTCGAGCCTCAAGTCGTGCTAACCACGCCATTGTTGGTGGGTTTGGACGGCGTTGAGAAAATGAGCAAGAGTCTGGACAATTACATCGGTATTTCCGAACCGAGCGATGTGATGTTTTCCAAACTGATGAAAGTACCCGATCCGCTGCTCGAGCAGTACATCACGCTTCACACGGATTTAAATCCTCAAGCCACGCTCGAGGCTGGACCGGTTCAGGCGCACCGGATTTTGGCCCGAGCGATTGTCGCCGATTACCACGGCGCAGATTCGGTCGCGGCGGCCGAGACTCGGTTCGATTCGGTCGCCAAAGGTGGCATTCCAGATCAGATGCCAGATGTGACGATCTCGAGCGAGAAATTCAAGGACGGACTGGTTGGCATCGTCGTTCTCGCGGTCGAGGCCGGATTTGCCCGCAGCAACGGTGAGGCCCGCCGTTTGATTCAGAACCGTGGTTTGAAACTGAACGGTGAAACCGTGACTGATGACAAACTGAACCTCGAATTGCTCGAGCCGGTCGTGTTGCAAAAGGGCAAGAACGATTTCAAACGCCTCAAACGCGCCTGAAGAATCCAGCCTCAAACCATTCTGCCCGAAACGATTCACTCCGAAAACATTCTGGCTCG
>JAYTKL010000046.1:0-7966 GCA_043730305.1 Deinococcales bacterium
GGCATCGAAGGTACACTGAACGTGATTGACCTGATCCCGTTCACTCGAGCCGTCAACGCCCTGGTGCAACGCTTCGGCGGCAACGTGATTGCGGGTCCAGTGGTACAAGTCGGGTTTCCGATTACCATTGCCCCCAGCGAAATTGTGATCGGCAAGCAGTCGTACAACAACTTGCGTTTTGATGCGGGTCGCACCATCGGTGATCGCAACGCCGCCGGTGACAAAGCCGACAATGCCGACACCAAACTCACCCTCAACATCAAACAAACCAGCCGCGTCGAGGTGCGGGTCGGTATCGAACTGGCGATTTCACACTCGAGGTTTGGCTACTTCGGGCAAAAATGGACTTGGAGCATCATTGACTTTATTTCTGCCCTAGCAGGTGTGCCTCTTGGGACGGACACCGACGCGTTCAACGCGCTCGAGAACACCATCGGAACAGTCAACAAGTCTTTTGATGCCCAAGGCGGTTGCGGTTGTGGTCCAGGGGCGCCGCAAACCAGGCGCAAGGTCGTGTTTGGGGGCGCAGCCAAATGATGCAGCATTCCGAAATTGCGCAACAACTCGAGACGGCACTTGAGGCTCAATTTGCCAGTGCCAGGGAATTTGATGCGGATGCCGCCAACAGCGAATTGCGGCTCGAGACTGCCGCCGATCTGTTCGCCGCGATTGAATCCAACGACCTATTGACCCGCCTCAGTGTGCTTGAAGCGATTGCCCTTGACCCCGAAGCTGCATTGGCTTTGGGGTCACACCAAAACCGCGATTTGATTGCGGTTTTGCGCTGCGAACTCGAGCAAGTTTTCAGTCCAGAAATGCGCATGTACCTGCTGGCAGCTTTATGTGCCATGCCAAGCGACCCACGACTGACCACGGCGCTCGAGCAAATCTGGTTTTTGTCCGATGACACCAATGAGCGTCTGTGCGTCCTCCGAAGGTTGGTGCAAGAAAACAATCCCGCAATCCGTGAACACCTCGAGCGCAGTTTATTGGGCAGCGACTCAGACCGTGCGCAAAGCGTGGCGAACGCTTGGCAAGTCTCGAGCCAAGACTCGAGCGCCGTGAACTTGCGCTTGTCATTGGCAGCCGAGCACTTTTCAGTCATCGTCCCAGACCTCGAGCAACACACCGACCTGTGGTTGACCGAATTGCGCGGCGCTTTTGCAGACCGCGCCCGAGAATGGCTCGAGGTTCAAGCTGAGCCAAGCATTGAAATACTCAGTGCGGTGTGGGAGAAGCTCAACCGTGACACTCGGGCTTGGTTGCTCGAGCTTGCGACCCGCAGCGAATCCTCTAGACTCTCGAGTTTGACCGACCTTGCGATGCGTGACGAACACTTGCAACTCGAAGCCATCCGCGCCGCCAGCACACCTGCCATCACGGCGCAGTACAGCCATCAGCTCGAGCAATTGGCAAACCACAACCCAAACCCCAGCGTGCAAGCTGCCGCAATTCGGGCAGGCGCACCAGGCAACAACCGCGCTCGAGCCTTGCAAGCCAGCGCCAGAACCGTGCGGATTGCTGCAATCCAGAAGCTTGGCATCAATGACCAAACCACGCTGCTCGAGTTGCTAGAAGACAACGATTGGCGCATTCGCAGTGCCGCCGCCGAGCAACTGAATACTTTTGGCGAGGCTGGCAAACGCGCGGTTCAAGGCTTTATCAACCACGAACGGCTTGAAGTGCGAATGGCGGCGGCTCGAGTGTTGCAAGGATGAGGTTGAACATCATTGATTGAATGCCAAAATTTAAGCTGCTGTTTTCAGGGTCAAGAAGCGACCCAAGCCCGTGAGCGATGCCGCCCGCTAGGTGCGTTTTGGAATCAAGACAGGTGCTGTTTTCAGGGTCAAGAAGCGACCCAAGCCCGTGAGCTGCTGTTTTCAGGGTCAAGAAGCGACGCAGCTTATTTGCAAACCGCAGTCAAAAAAACAGGGCAAGCTTTCGCCTGCCCTGCAATGTTTCTCGAGCTTCAATTCACTCTGCGCGACCAGCATTCAGGCTGTCGGTCAGTGCTTTAAAGCCTTCCTCGTCGCCTTTGGCAAGAAGTTGGGCTTGCTCTGCCCATGATCCCATGCTTGGGTGGGCGTTCATGTTGGCAGCCTCGAGTGCAGCTTTCAGGCTGTCCTCACCGCTGGCGGCAAGTTGGGCGTAAGTGGTGATTCCGGCGGCGATCAGGGCATCATTGATTTTTGGTCCAATGCCTTCGATGCGTTTCAAATCTTCGGTCACAACGGCGTTGCTCGAGTCTGCAACGGAAACGGCGGCGGCAGCCACAGCGCTGGCTTTGCTGGCAGCTTGAACTTTCATCATGCGACCGCGATCTGTTTTGATCTTGGCGGCTTTGCCTCGCAGTTCGCGCAGGTAGTACAGCTTGGCGCGACGAACCTTACCGCGTTCGATCACGGTGACTTTGTCAATCAGTGGGGTGTTGTACGGAAAAATACGTTCGACACCTTCGTTGAAAGCAATTTTACGCACGGTGAAGCTTTTGGCTGTGCCACCGTGGTTGATGGCGATGACGACGCCCTCGAAAGCTTGAACGCGGGTTCGGGTACCTTCGGTCACTTTGTAATCGACACGAACGGTATCGCCCGGACGAAAGTCTGGGATGTCAGAGCGCAAGTGAGATTGTTCGACGCTTTTCAAAATCGCGCCTCGGTTAACTGTTGCCATGTGATTCCTTTCGCCGCAGGCGGAACGCGGTATACTCACTTCCGAGTTCACTCCGGCATCACCCTGTTTCAGGGCAGCCGTAAGAGTGTACACCCCAACCCGCAACTCGGCAAGCGGCATTGATTCAGCCAAAAAACTGGGGCGCATACCGTTTTTTGAATAAATTTGGTAAAGTCTCAAAAATAAACGGGGGTTTAACAGCATGTCTCGAGAAGTAAAACTCACCCAGGAAGGCTTTGAACGCCTTCAGAAACAACTGCAAATCGAACAGCAACGCCTTAGCGATGCCACAGGAATCTTGCAGCAACAAACCGGCTCGAGCGACGATTTTGACGATTCGGGGATTGAAGATGCCAAACGCGAGAAGCAAACCATTGCCATGCGGATTGACGAACTCGAGGACACGCTGGCTCGAGCGGTGATCCTTGCCCACAAAGAGGGCAGCAAAAACGTTGAACTGGGCAGCATTATTAAACTGATCGAAGAAAAATCGGGGCGCGAACTCGAGGTGCAACTGGTCAGTGGCGCGGAAGCCACGGTACTGGGCGGCATTCGCAAGGTTTCGGACGACAGCCCACTTGGAACAAAATTGATTGGCAAGAAGAAAAATGAAATGTTTATTGTTGACCTCGAGAAAAACCAGTTGAAATACAAAGTTCTCGAGATACACTAGGGAGTGGCTGAGGTTTGGGCGCTCCGAGTGAGCGCCCGATTTTTTTGGGAACGAAGTAGCGAATAGCAAATAGCAATTAGCAGCCAACCAAGATCAAGAACTCGAGAAATGTACCAGATCGCCCCTGAAGCTCTCACCCGACTCGCTTAGGCTCGTTACCCTCTCTCGCTACGCAAAAGAGGGTTTAGGACACGAAATAAT
The DNA here is from genome assembly GCA_043730305.1 of Deinococcales bacterium. GTDB lineage: Bacteria > Deinococcota > Deinococci > Deinococcales > JAAFIG01 > JANXTZ01. Next base: position 3,548 of record JAYTKL010000046.1, read on the forward strand.
CGACTCCTCGAGAAAATCAATTAAACTCCCTTCTCTCGATGTTGAGAGAAGCGACCATGCCCAAAGGTGCGTTTTATGGTCAAGAAGGGTTGGGGATGAGCGTAGACAAAGTAATTGCTGCCTTTAGTGTTTGAACAGTAAAAATCAAGAATAAGCCCCAAGGAGCAAAATCTGTGAGCAACCCAACCAGCCAACCGCCCGACCTCGAGATCAGCCTTCATGAACAAACCATTGCGCGGTTAAACAATGCGGATGCGATTGTCGCGGCGGGTTTTGAACGTTTTCCGTACAGTTTTAACCAAACCCATCATGCCGATCAGTTGCACAAGTTGCATCCCGCGCCGCTCGAGCCTGGGCAGGAATGGCTGGCGGAAAAGGTGAGTGTGGCGGGGCGTGTCATGGCGTGGCGCGACATTGGCAAACTGATCTTTGCCAGCTTGCAGGACGAAACTGGACGGATTCAGTTGTTCATGTCCAAGAACGAACTCGAGTATTTTGATGCGGCAAAAAAGATTGATCTGGGCGATATTATCGGGGTGTCTGGGCATTTGATTACGACCAAAACGGGTGAGTTGTCGGTCAAGGCGACCAGTTTCACGCCGCTCGTGAAGTCTTTGCATCCATTGCCAAGCGATTATTACGGTTTGACGGATGTCGAAACGCGTTACCGGCAGCGTTATCTGGATTTGATCGTCAACCCAGATTCTCGGGCGGTCTTCAAGGCGCGTTCCAAGACGCTGCGGTTTATCAGGGATTTTTATGAGGCTCGAGATTTTATGGAGGTCGAAGGTCCAACCCTGCAAGCCATTGCGGGCGGCACTGAAGCCAAACCTTTCAAAACGCATCACAACGCCTTAGGTCACACCTTTAACTTGCGAATCGCGCTCGAGCTTCATTTGAAGCGTTTGCTGGTCGGCGGTTTCGAGCGCGTTTATGAAATCGGTCGTGTCTACCGCAATGAGGGCATCGATTTAACCCACAATCCAGAGTTCACGATGCTCGAGTTGTACTGGGCGTATGCGGATTACCGGGACATGGCGAAGATGACCGAGGATTTGTTCCGTGGTTTGGCGCTTGAGGTGACGGGTGGCACGATGCTCGAGTTTGAAGGGCAGACCCTTGATTTTGCTGCGCCGTTTGCCGAGATTGACTACCTTGAAGGCTTGAAAGCACACGTGCCAGATTTGGATTTTGACCCGCTCGAGCTTTCCAAGCTGCGGGCGTTCTGTGATGCGCGTTACCCGCAGTGGAAGACCGTGCCGGATTACAAGCTTCTGGACAAGTTGTTTGGCGAATACGTCGAACCGTTATTGATCAACCCGACGTTTGTCATGAATCATCCGCTTGCCATCAGTCCACTGACCAAACCCCACCGTTCTAAGCCTGGTCTGACCGAACGTTTCGAGTTATACGCGGCTGGTTTTGAGGTCGCCAACGCCTACAGCGAGTTGAACGATGCCAGTGAGCAACGCGCCAGGTTTGAAGCCCAAAGCGCCCGCCGTGACGCGGGTGACGACGAGGCACACGAACAAGACGAGGATTTCTTGGTCTCGCTCGAGTACGGAATGCCGCCCGCCGCTGGCATTGGCATTGGCATTGACCGTCTGGTGATGCTCCTGACCAACCGTGTCAGCATTCGTGACGTGCTGCTGTTCCCGCTGTTAAAACCCGAAAAAGCCAATCTCGAGAGTCATGACGAGCAACCGCTCATCCGTTTGAAAGCTGAAACAGCCAACCTCGAGACTCCCAGCAAAGAGCAAGCGTAAGATGCAAACGTTGTGATACTCGTTCGGATCACCGACAAAGCCAGTTGGGAACAAGCCAAAATCTTGAACGTCTTTCACGGCGAACTCGAGGATGAGGGCTTTGTTCACTTCTTAAAACCCGATCAGGTCTTGAAGGTTGCCAATGCTTCTTTTGCGGGACGTGATGATTTGCTGTTGTTGGTCTTGCACCGTGCTCGGGTTCGGTCGAGTATTTTTGAAGCCGATTTGTACAAGACCGGTGAATTGTTTCCGCATGTTTTGGCTGCGCTCAACCTCGAGGCGGTCATGATGGTGCTTGATTTTCCACCGTCTGAAGATGGGACGTTTAAAATGCCGATGCGTTTGACGATGTTGATGCAAAAATTTTTATGAAACTCAGCCAACTGCAAAGGGCGCAGCAAGCGACCATGCCCGCTAGGTGCATTCTATGGTCAAGAAGCAGCGCCCCTACAAACCCAAAATACATTTTTAAGGGGTTTAGGGTGCTGCCATGACTGAAATCTCGAGTGGCATTGTCTATCTTGTGCCCACCCCGATAGGCAATCTGGGCGATATCACGCTGCGGGCGCTCGAGGTGCTGAAATCTGTGGATGCGATTGCCTGTGAGGACACCAGACACTCGAGGAGGTTATTAACGCATTTTGGGATCAACAAACCCCTCGAGCGGCTGGACGCGCACACCATGAATGCTCGGGCGGCGTATGTCTTGGGCAAGTACCCGCGTCTGGCGTTCGTCAGCGATGCGGGAACGCCTGGTTTATCCGACCCTGGCGCGGAATTGGTGGCGGTGGCGATCACTTTGGGGTACAAGATCGAGGCGTTGCCTGGTGCAACCGCGCTCGTGCCAGCGCTGGTCTTGTCGGGTTTATCGACGGCTCGGTTTAGCTATCACGGTTTTCTGCCACGTTCTGGGCGTGAAAGACGCGAACGGATTGCCGAGATTGCCGCCTCGAGCATCACCAGTGCGATTTACGAAAGCCCGCACCGCCTGCTCGAGACGCTGACCGATTTGGGTCAAGCGTGCGGGGTCACTCGAGACTGTGCGGTGGTGCGGGAACTGACCAAGCTACATGAGGAAGTTTTTCGCGGCAGCCTGGAACAAACGCATTACCACTTCCAACAGGGGCAGATTCGTGGTGAAATTGTGATCGTTGTTGCAGGACTTCTACCAAGCACCGCAGCACCAGACCACACCAGTTTTGAAACCAAAGCTTTGGAACTGGCTCGAAACGGAAAAACAGCCAGAGATATTCGAGAAGCACTGCAAAAATTGGGTTTGGACCGCAACACAGCCTATGGAATCGCGCTCGAGGCAATCTCGAGTATCAAGCAAGAATAATTGTTCGAGGGGGAAATATGAAACGAATCGGTGTACTCACCTCCGGCGGTGACGCCCCAGGCATGAACGCCGCCATCCGTGCGGTGGTTCGCACTTCAACCGCGCACGAGCTTGAAGTCATCGGCATCAAACGCGGTTTTGCGGGCATGATTGACGGCGAATTTAGCAAAATGGGTCCTCGAGATGTCGCCAACACCATCCAACGCGGCGGTACAGTGTTGCTGACGGCTAGATGTAAAGCCTTTCTTGAGCCTGAAGGTCGCGCCAGGGCTGCCGCACAACTCAAAGGCGCTGGGATTGAAGGTTTGGTGGTGATCGGTGGTGACGGTTCGTTTCATGGGGCGCATTACCTCTGCCAAGAACACGGCATCAAAGTCATGGGCGTGCCTGGCACGATTGACAATGACCTGTACGGCACAGACTCCACCATTGGTTACGACACCGCACTGAACACGGCGCTCGCCGCAATTGACCGCATTCGGGATACGGCAGCCAGCCACGAACGCCTGTTTTTTATTGAAGTCATGGGACGCCATGCCGGTTTTATTGCGTTAAGCGTCGGCATCGCCGGTGGCGCAGAAGAAATTTTGATTCCCGAGCAACCCGAACACCTCGATCAAGTGATCGAAACCGTGCGTCTAAGCGCCTTAAAAGGCAAAGCCTCGAGCATTATTGTGGTCGCTGAAGGCTTTGAGGGCGGCGGCTTGAAAGTCATGGAAGCCGTTTCCAAAGCCACAGGTCTTGACGCTCGAGTCAGCATTTTAGGGCATGTACAACGCGGCGGCAGCCCGACGGCGGCAGATCGTATTCTCGCCTCGAGACTGGGTTTTGCGGCGGTTGAGGCGTTGATGGAGGGTAAAACCGATTTGATGGCGGGTGTGGTTGCGGATGAAATTCATTTCACGCCACTTCCAGAAACCTGGGAAAAACGCAAGGACGTCAACCAAAAAATGCGTCAGATGGCGAAAGTGTTGGCTCTCTAAGCAGATCACCGCAAGATATTCGGTATGATAAAAGCTCGAGATGAAAGAGTATGCGCTGCGCAACTCGAGCTTTTTACCGTCCGCGTTTGGCGAGATGACCCTTCTTGCGGCGCAGCACGGGGCGGTCAATCTTGGACAGGGTTTCCCTGATTTTGCGCCGCCAGATTTTGTGCTCAAAGCCGCCAAGGAAGCCTTCGCTGGTAAATTGCATCAGTACGCCCCGCCACGGGGTCACGGATGGCTTCAGCAGGCTTTAGGACGAATACTCGAGCCAAGTTTGGGGTTCGCCCCGGACCCAACGCTCGAGGTCACAGTTCATTGCGGCGCAACC
>JAYTKL010000047.1:0-6797 GCA_043730305.1 Deinococcales bacterium
CGCGGAGGCAGTGCGGTTTGCGCAAGGCTTTCGTTGGAGCGACCATGCCCGAAGGTGCGTTTTATGGTCAAGAAAGGTGGAGCAGTTGCACCGAGAGGTTGGGCTGCACCCATAAATTGAGACCACTTTCCAAAATTATACTTGACCCTCGAGTTTCAACCGCTCAAAATACGCCCTTTCAAACTCGACAGGCGGCACGTAACCCAAACTCGAATGCAAGCGTTTCACGTTGTACACGTCCTCAATAAAGCTTGTGACTCGAGTTTGAACCTCAACAAAATCATCGTACTCTTCCAAATGCACCTCCTCGAGTTTCAAAGTTGCCATGAACGATTTCTTGCTCGTAAAACAGCACCTCACGGGCTACTCGCGCTCCATTTTCGCATTGTCATACGGATTTCCTTTCCTGGACATACTAATTTGCGCTTCGATCTGTTCCAAACTCGCAATGTAGGCAAAGCTTGTGTACTTCTTGACCCCAAGACGCACCTGGCGGGCGGGGTCGCTGCACGCCCCTATCAGAATGATGAATCAAACCAGGCTTAGGATTTCTCGATTTCAACGCTTTTTGCAAAGCTTCAAGTGGCAAACTTGCATCCAAAAACAACCCAATCGCACTCCCAACAAGCTGCCTCGAGAACCCATCCAGTACGGCAGCCAGGTAAACAAACCCGTGATGAAGTCGAATGTAGGTCAAATCAGAATGCCAAATTTGATCTGGTTTGCTTGGTGTGAGTTTCTTGATTAAATTCGGATAAATTTGGTTTGAATGATTGCTATTCGTGGTTTTTGGATTCTTTCGCTTGCCTCGTTTGCAAAGCAACTTTTCCTGACGCATCAACGACAAAACCTTCTTGTGATTCACGTGCTGATTTCGACGATGCAATTCTTTGGTGACACGCCGATACCCATACCCTTGAAATTCAGTCAGAATCTGTTCAATCTCAACCAGAAGTTGCATCTTAAGCTCAACTCGTTCAGTTCGTTCTTTACGATATTGTGCCGCTCGGGCAACCCTAAGAATGCAACAGGTTTCTCGAGTGCTCAAATAGTGGGTTTCGCGCACGACTGGCATTACTCGCTCCCGTTCGTGCGCTTCAACAAGTCCAAGGCTGTTCTCATGACACTATTCTCAAAGCTTGTTTGACCAAGAACTCTTTCCAGTTCAGCAATTTTCTTTTCGAGCAGGCGTTCTCGAGATAAGGTTTGGACTTCATCAACCACTGATTGGAACGCTGTTTCACCTTTTTCGGCGTAGAGTTTGCGCCATTTGATTAACGTGTTTTCGCTGGCGTTGAGTTCTCTGGCGACCTGAGTTGGTCGTTTTTTCTGGCTGATAATGTCTTGAACGGCTTTGAGTTTTTGTTCTTTCGTGTACGTTTTGTGCGGCATGATTCGCACCTCCGTTGTGTTGGGTCTGGATTGTAGACCTGTGGGCGGTAGGTGGTCTCAATTTTGGGGTTCACTTCACTATGAACTACTAGCACCCGACGTAAAATAAGTCATTGCGCTGTCTACCCTCATCCCCAACCCTTCTTGGTTTCAAGACGCACCTACGGGCGAAACCGCTTCTCCCAACATCAGGAGAAGGGAGTTTAAATTTTTTGCACGTATGGCTTGAGGTTTTTGTTCTTCTCCCGCTAGCGGGAGAAGCGACCATACCCGTTAGGTGCATTTTATGGTCAAGAAGCTGACGGATGAGGGTGGCACAACGGCTGCCCAGACGAGAACTCTAACAAAATGCACACCATTCGGACTTTGCGGTTTTACATGTTGGGCATTCCAACCCACACTCGCAACGGCTGAAAACACGCTAGAATAACAACCTCATCCGTCGCTCGAGCCTTAAAAAAGGCATTAAAGCTCGAGTTTTCGTACTTTTCGCGCTTGAGAAGAGGGGTTTTTTATGACGCAGGCTTTAAGCAAACAAGATGAGCTCGCCGCCAAACACAAGAAGTACGTGCTCTCGAGCTGGTCGGCGCAGGGCGCACTTGCTGCGCCTGTGATTGCGCGGGGGCAGGGTCGGCACTTTTTTGATCTGGACGGCAACAAGTTTTTTGATTTGGCGTCTGGTTTGGTCAGCACCAATTTGGGGCATTCGCATCCGAAATTGGTTAAAGCCATTCAAGATCAGGCGGCAACGCTTTGTTACAGCCCGACCACGTACTTTAATGACAAACGCGCCGAACTGGGCGAGGCGCTGTCCAAGCTCTCACCGTGGGATGAGGGCTGTCGGGCGTTCTTCACGACGGGCGGCGCGGAAGCCAATGACGATGCGATTCGGATGGCGAGGGCGTTAACGGGGCGTTTCAAGGTCATGGCGACCTACCGCAGTTATCACGGCAGCACGGGTACAAGCATTCAACTGACGGGCGAGGACAGGCGTTGGGGCAGCGAACCTGCCACCGCGCCTGGGATCGTGCATTTTTTCGCACCCTACCCGTACCGCAGTCCGTTTTACACCACCGACCCAGCCGAAGAGACCGCCAGGGCGCTAGATCACCTCGAGCGAACGTTGGTGTTTGAAAATCCGAAGAAAATTGCAGCGATTATTCTCGAGCCGATTGTTGGCTCTAACGGTGTGATTGTCTACCCCGAAGGCTATTTGGCTGGGGTGCGTCGTATTACGGAACAACACGGTATCATCTTGATTTTTGATGAGGTCATGACGGGTTTTGGACGCACTGGCACGGCGTTCGCGGCTGAAACGTTTAACATTCAACCCGACTTTATTACGTTCGCTAAGGGTGTCACGAGCGCCTACATTCCGCTCGGTGGGGTTCTGGTGCGCGAAAGCTTGGCGCAACACTGGGAAACGAACGTGCTGCCTGTCGGTCACACTTATGCGGGTCATCCAATGTGCGTGGCGACCGGTCTGGCAACAATTAAAATTTACCAAGAGGAAGGCATTTTCGATCAAGCCAAAGTGCTGGGTGGCTGGCTCGAGGCTGGTCTGAAAGAACTTGAACGCAAGCACTCGAGTATCGGTGAAGCAAGGGGTATTGGGGCGTTTTGGGCGCTCGAGTTTGTGAAGGACAAAATAACCCGTGAGCCGCTTGTGGCGTGGCACGGTGATGGTCCTGGAATCATGAAAAACTTGTACGCGGAACTCAAAAAACGCGGTGTGTACACCTTCGGTAAGTTCAATTGCAGCATGGTCACACCGCCATTGACGACCACCCGTGACGAACTCGATTTTGCGCTCGAGGCTTTGGATTCGAGCATCACGGTGTTTGAAGCTGGGTTGTAAATTGAAATCTCGGGTGATGGGATTGATTTCCTGTCACTCGAGGTTTGTTTCAGTTTGAGTCATGGCTTTGGCAATATCGCTCAAGACAACATCAATCAACTGCGGATCGCCATCTTCAAGGGCTACCTCGAGGTACGCTGCTCTTTTTTCGGGGGTCTCGAGATATTCACTTGCATTCCAGGGCTTTGTTTTTATGTTCATGATGTCTCTTGTTTAAGCTTTAATTCAATCTCGAGTCGTTGGTGTTCAACCTCGAGTTGGACAGCATAAAATCTTGGAGTTGTACGTCAGAGCCAATCAAATCCTCGAGCAATTGCACCAACCTGGCTTCCAAATGCCCATTTTCGACGCTGACGCGAAGCTCGAGCATGGTGTCGGTAAGGTTCATGGCTTCTTTGTAAATTCTTTTGTGACTGAGGGCGTCGAACACGTCACATACGGCGAATATACGTGCGGACAGGGGAATACTTTCGGTTTTTAAGCCGTTTGGATAGCCGCGTCCGTCCCAGCGTTCGTGGTGGTGCAGCACGATGCTGCGGCTGCTTTCGGGTAAAAACGGAATGGTGCGAATCAGGTTGTAGCCGACAAAAGGATGGGTTTGAATAAATTTGCGCTCGTCAGGGGTCAATGTGCCTTGTTTGTGCAAAATGGTGTCCGGAATCGAGAATTTTCCGACATCGTGAAGGTATGCGCCCCAGCGAATCGCGCGGATTTCGGTGTCGGGCAATTTGAGGGCTTTTGCCATGCGTTCGGCAAGTTGCGCCACGCGTTCGGTGTGGTCTGAAGTCTCGAGGTCGCGGGCTTCCAAGGCTTTGCCAACGGCTAAGAGAGCGCCCTCGTAGGCGGCTTCCAGGGTGGCGAGACGCTCAAGGCGGCTGAGCAATGCCCCCAAGGTTTTGGTGCCCGATTCGATCAGGTTGCGTTCGTTGGGCGTCCAGGGCGCGTCACTGTGGCGGAACAAGCCAATGATTCTGGGCGCACCTTCTGTCTCGAGTCCGAACAGAAAAGCGCGTTTTAAACCGGCGTTGTTTAAACCGGCAAATTGCTTTAGTTCTGAAAGTCGAATGTCCAGACCTTGTTGGGCTTTGAGGTTGACGAATGAAACCTCTTCGGCGCTCGAGCCTTGTTGCAGGCTTGCCATCAGCTCATCCGAGATTTTTCCCGTATGGGTTTCCAATCGCAGCACGCCGTCGCGCATGATACCGACAATGCCGACATCCGCGCCGCCAAGTTCCATGATGCGTTTCAGGGCAACATGCACCAGTTGCGGGTCGGTACTCTCGAGAAGGTGCGAGAGTGCCAGCAGGGTTTGGCTTTCCATGACGCGCCGCTCCAAATCATCAGTGACCCGAACCCGCTCGAGGGCGCTGGCGGTGACTTTGGCGATCACATTGACCAGACGTTTGTCGAGTTCACTGAATTGATCGGGCAAGTTTCTGGCGCACATCAGCACCCCCAAAGCTGTGCCGTTGGAATCAAACAATGGTGTGGTCAGTTGTGAATGCGCTGGCAGCGGCGTGCTGACTTGGGGCGCGTAATTGCGTGGGTCGCGTTGGGTGTCTGGAGTTTCGATCATGCGGCGGGTTTCGATGGCTGACCAGGACAAACCGTTGCCGCGTGGCACGCCCGCATGAAGCAAAAATTTGAACAAACCCCAGGCGCTTTGCACCCGTAAACTTCGGCTGTCTTCGGACACCAGCAACACCGTGGCGTGTTGCGAACCGATCAAACGCACCGTCTCGAGCATCACACGTTCACAAATGTCTTCCAGGCTGTGGGCGTTGTGCAGGGCGCCGGTGACACTCTCGAGCACTTCAAATTCGCGCAATCTTGACTCGAGGTTGAGTTGTTCGCGTTTGGCGGCAATCAGTGCGGCGGCTTGCAGGGCAAATTGCCTTGCGGCGGACACGGATTCATCCGAAAAGGCTTTCTCGGATTTGAAGTTGTCCAGGCTGATTTCGGCAACAATTTCATGCCCAACCAGAATCGGTAAGACCAGCACGCTTTTGACACTTTGGCGCGTGGCAGAAAGTTTGGAATTCACCTGCGCGTCAAAGGCTGGACGCACCCGAATCACTGGCGTACCCCTGTACCAACCCAGGGGATCACCGTGAAACTCGAGGGCTTGGGACATGTCAATCTCGAGGTTGAGGATCAGATCGTCGTGTCCGCGTTGGGCAACCCATTTAAAGCTGTCGCCGCTGCGCAGACGTAAACTTCCGGCTTGAGCGCCAGGGATTAAAGACAGGGCGCTGTCCAAGAGTTTTGGGTACAGGTCGTCTTCGCTGCCACGGGCGAGCACTTCGGCGGTATCAAAAAAGGTCGTGACGGCATCTTTGCTCGAGGTTCGAGGTTTACCGTGGGCAATGACCGCCAGCGTTCCCATCAATGCCTTGTAGGTGGCGTTGTTCAGTGAGGTGTTGCTGCTGGTTTGCAGGTTGGTGTTGGTGCGTTCCAGATACCAGGCAAAAGCGGGTCCGATCAAGACCATCAACAGCAATCGGGTCTCGAGCAAATCAGTTCCGTTTGGGATCAATAATTTTTTCAGGACAATATCGGTGGCTCCGGCGACACTAAACATGGCGTACATTTGAAGCAGACCGGTGGTTTGAAGTTGAGTGAATAAAATCCACATCAAAAACCCGGCAACCATCAACGACAAGGTGCTAAGAACGGCGTACTGGCTGGCTTCAGAATTCCAAATTCCAGACAGGCTTAAAAAAATACTGGCAAGAATCGCAACAGTCAGAATCAGCATTAAACTCGAGCGCCAGCGTTTCAGACCGTCAAAAATGAGTATCACCGCCAAACCAAATTGTGTGATGTACAACGCACTTGAGCAGGCGGAGGCAAATGAGATGCAATCAAAAATAAAGATTGCCAAAGTGCTACAAAGCAAAAAACCAAGAATGGGGAAGACCCCCCAGCGTTCACGGTTGATGTGAAGTACGAGCAGGATTAAACCTGCCGCCAAGCTCGAGATGATTTCAAGAAGATTTGCCATGTTTCAATCGTTTTATCGGTTTGCTCGAGTGGGTTGTGTCTTGAACTGTGCTTTCATTTTAAATTTAAACCATAATACACAGTAAAAACCAGCACTGAGGTACAAAAATGAACATGAACGGAGTTCTATTTGTTGCACTGAGTTCAAAACCAAAACAGCAAAAATTTATTTCATGTGACGCGCCTCGAGTTCGCTTGCAATGTCTTCAAGTTTCACGCCAACTTCTGCCATGACCAGCAACGAATGAAACAACAAATCGCTGACCTCGAGTTGCAACTCGGGTTTGGAGTTGTTCTTGGCGGCAATAATCACCTCGCCCGCCTCTTCACCAATTTTTTTTAAGACGCGGTCAATGCCCTGCTGATGCAGTTTTGCCACGTAAGAACCTTCGGGTTGATTGCGAATGCGGTCCAGAATGGTCGCGTAGACCCGCCCGACCACCGCACCAAAACTCGCGCTCGGCAGGTTGCCAGTAAGCGCATTGTGAAAGCACGAATCCTCGTTTTTGTGACACGCCGCGCCAACCTGTTCGACCGTGTACAA